>NZ_JBFUJD010000002.1:0-135821 GCF_056401555.1 Caulobacter sp. P4_E5 | reverse complement strand
TTCTCGTAGCTGACGCCGCCGCCCGCCGCCGGTTCGCTCATGACTCGTCCCTCCATGGTCTCGAGGCCAAGGTTGCGCCCCGCGTTGGTYGGTAGACGAGTCCTGAAACCGTGTTCGACGCGCGCCCCCGACGGCCGTTCAGTATTTGATCACGACGAACGCGGTTCGTCCAAATCACGGGCGGTCGACGGGCTGGACGGGACACTGGGCAGGCCMTCGGTGTCGCTCTCGTCCTTCAGCGCTACGCCGGTGACCGACAGCCGCAAGGCCTCGCGCATCAACCAGGCCAGCTTGAAGGCGGCCTGGTCGTACGACAGCCCCTCGGCGCGGATGTTGGAGACGCAGTTGCGCTCGGCGTCGGTGCGGCCGACGCGCGGCTGGTAGGTCAGATAGGCCCCCAGGCTGTCGGGCGAGGACAGGCCGGGCCGCTCGCCGACCAGCAGCAGCAGCAGGCGCGCGCCCAGCAGCTCGCCGACCTCGTCGCCCAGGGCCACGCGGGCCTGGCTGGCGACGGCGACGGGCGCCAGGCTCCAGCCCTCGGCTTCGATATGAGGTAGCAGGGCGGCGATCAGCGGCGCGGCGTGGGCGTGGACGGCTGTGCTGGACAGGCCGTCGGCAACGACGATGGCCAGGTCGGCGGGCCCTCGCGCGCTGGCCAGGGCGATGCGGCTGGCGTCGGACAGGCGGCGGCCCAGGTCCGGACGGCGCAGATAGCGGGCGCGGTCCGGCGCGGCGCTCTCGACCCGCAAGGCGGAAAGGCCCAGCGCCTCGATTTCCGCCGCCACCGTTTCGGCCTCGAACGGCGTATGCACCGCGTCGCGGGCCTGGGCGTGGGCCAGGGCGAAGGCCAGCACCTCGCGGGTCGGCAAGCTGGCGCCCGAGCGGCCGATGGCGATGCGGGCCGGGGTGCGGGCCCGCAAGGCGCTCCACGGATCGGGCGGGACCAGGCGGCTCATGCGCCGGCCAGCAGCGGATGGCTGGCCCGGGACGGAACCAGGCGACCGTCGGCGCCGGTGATCCTCAGCCGTTCCAGCCAGGCCTCGAACTCGGGCGCGCGCTTGCGGCCCAGCAGGTCACGGACATAGAGCGCGTCGTGGAACGAGGTCGACTGGTAGTTCAGCATCACGTCGTCGGCGCCTGGCACCCCCATGACGAAGGTGACCCCCGCCGTGGCCAGCAGGGTCAGCAGGCTGTCCATGTCGTCCTGGTCGGCCTCGGCGTGGTTGGTGTAGCAGACATCCACCCCCAGCGGCGCGCCCAGCAGTTTGCCGCAGAAGTGGTCCTCCAGCCCGGCCCGGATGATCTGCTTACCGTCGTACAGGTACTCAGGGCCAATGAAGCCGACGACCGAATTGACCAGCAGCGGCTCGAACGCCCTGGCCACACCATAGGCGCGAGCTTCCAGCGTCTGCTGGTCGACGCCGTGGTGCGCGCCGGCCGACAGGGCCGAGCCCTGGCCGGTCTCGAAGTACATGACGTTGTCGCCGACGGTCCCGCGCTTCAGTGAGCGGCCGGCGTCCAGGCCTTCTTTCAGCAGGGCCAGGGTGACGCCGAAGCTGGCGTTGGCGGCCTGGGTTCCCGCGATCGACTGGAAGACCAGATCCACCGGCGCGCCGCGCTCGATCAGTTCGACGGCGCTGGTCACGTGGGTCAGCACGCACGACTGGGTCGGGATCTCGAAGCGCTGGATCAGGTCGTCCATCAGCCGCACGAGGTCGCCCAGCACCGAGAGGTTGTCGCTGGCCGGATTGATGCCGATCACCGCGTCGCCGCAACCGTACAGCAAGCCGTCCAGGATCGAGGCGGTGATGCCGGCCGGGTCATCGGTCGGGTGGTTGGGCTGCAGACGGACGGCCATGGTCCCGGGCAGGCCAATGGTATTCCTGAACCTGGTCGTCACTCGGCATTTGCTGGCCGCCAGGATCAGGTCCTGGTTGCGCATGATCTTGCTGACGGCGGCGGCCATCTCGGGGATCAGGCCTGGCGCCAGGCGGGTCAGGGCGGTCGGCGTCGCGGCCTCGGACAGCAGCCAGTCGCGGAACTCGCCGACGGTCAGGGACGCCACCGGCGCAAAGGCGGCCATGTCGTGGCCGTCCAGGATCAGGCGGGTGACGTCGTCGGTCTCGTAGGGGACCAGGGCCTCGGTCAGGAAGGCCTTCAAGGGAACATCGGCGAGGGCCAGCTTGGCGGCGACATTCTGCTGGGCGCTGGTCGCGGCGATCCCGGCCAGGGCGTCGCCCGACCGCGGCGGCGAGGCCTTGGCCATCAGGTCGGCCAGGCTGTCGAACCGCCAGGTGGTCGCGCCGATGGTCGAGGCGAAGGCCATGGTCCCTCCCGAGGTCCCTCCTTGGGTCGATGGGGCCAGGGTGCCTCGGGAACAGCGAGGCCGCAAACGCCAAGCGGGGGCGCCGATCCGACGCCCCCGCCCTTGCTGTTCCCGTGATCAGTCCCGCGCCTACCAGATGCGCGAGCGCTTCTCCGGCGGCAGGTAGAACTTGTCGCCCGGCTTGACGCCGAACGCCGCGTACCAGGCGTCGACATTGCGGGTCGGGCCGATGACCCGGAAGTTCGACGGCGAGTGCGGGTCCGAGGCCATCTGCTGCTTCAGCGAGTCGTCGCGCGACTTGTCCTGCCAGCTCTGGGCGAAGGCCAGGAAGAAGCGCTGGTCGCCGGTCATGTCGCCGATCACCGGGGCGGGCTTGCCCTTCAGGGCGGCGTGGTAAGCGTCGTAGGCCACTTGCAGGCCGGCCAGGTCGGCGATGTTCTCGCCCATGGTCAGGGCCGGGTTGATCTTCATGCCGGGCACCGGTTCGTAGGTCCCGTACTGGCCGCCCAGCACCGCGGCCTGGGCCTCGAAGCGCTTGGCGTCCTCGGCGGTCCACCAGTCGCGCAGCTTGCCAGTGTCGTCGATCTTGCGGCCCTGGTCGTCGAAGCCGTGGCTGATCTCGTGGCCGATCACCGCGCCGATCGCGCCGTAGTTCACCGCCGGGTCGGCGGCCGGATCGAAATAGGGCGCCTGCAGGATGCCGGCCGGGAAGACGATCTTGTTCTCGAGGCCGCCGTTGTAGGCGTTCACGGTCTGCGGGGTCATGCCCCACTTGCCGTGGTCGACGGGCTTGCCCAGGTCCGAGAGGGTGTAGGCCCACTCGAAGGCGCCGCTGCGGCGGACGTTGCCGTACAGGTCGCTGGCGTCCAGCTTCAGGCCCGAATAGTCGCGCCACTTGTCGGGATAGCCGACCATGACGCTCATCTTCGACAGCTTGGTCAGGGCCGCCTGCTTGGTGGCGGGGGCCATCCACGGGGCCTTCCGGATGCGCTCGGCCATGGCCGTCTTCAGATTGGCGATCAGGTCGACCATCTGGGCCTTGGACGAGGGCGGGAAGTACTTGGTCACATAGGCTTGGCCGACCAGCTCGCCCAGGCTGCCGTCGACCAGCTGCACGCCGCGCTTCCAGCGGGGACGCAGCTGGGTCTGGCCCGACAGCACCTTGATGTAGTCGAAGCGGCTGTCGACGAAGCGCTTGGAGAGGTAAGGCGACATCTCCAGCACGCCCTGCACGGTCTGCCAGGCTTTCAGGGTCTCCAGCGGGGTGACGGCGAACAGCTTGGCGATGTCGCGCACGGCGCTCTTCTCGCCCAGCACCACCTGGCTGCGTCCGGCGATGCCGGCGGCGGCCAGATAGTCCGACCACGGCGCCTCGGGCGCATAGGCCTTCAGCTCGTCCATCGTCACGGGGTTGTAGACCTTGTCGATGTCGCGGCGGTCGGCGACCGCCCAGCTGACCTTGGCGATGGCGGTCTCGAAGGCGATCACATCGGCGGCCGACTTGGCCGGGTCGGCATAGCCGGCCATCTTCAGCGCGCGCTCGGCGAAGGCGGTATAGGCGGCCAACTGCGGCTTGAAACCGTCGGTCAGGTAGTAGTCACGGTCGGGCAGGCCCAGGCCCGACTGGCCGATATAGAGGGTGTTGAGCTCGGGGTTCTTGGCGTCTGGATAGATGTCCAGCGAGAACAGGTCGGGGCCGAAGCCGCCGTGGGCCGCGCCCAGGGCCTTGGCCAGATCGGCCTTGCTGGACAGGGCGGCGATCTTGGCCAGGTCGGCCTTCAGCGGCGCGTCGTCGACCTGCTCGACCTTGGCTTCGTCGGTGAAGCTCTTGTACAGCGCGCCGATCGGGGTCGAGGCGTCGGCCGTCTCGATCAGGGTGCGCAGCTGGTCCTGCGAGCGATTGTAGACGTCGTAGCCGACGCCGGCCGAGGCTTGGTCAGCCGGGATCGTGGTCTTCTTCTCCCACGCGCCGTTGGCGTACTTGTTGAAGTCGTCGCCCGGCTTCACGGCGGTGTCGCGGGTGGTCAGGTCGACGCCCCAGGCGCCGTACATCGGCTTTTCGGCGGCGAAGGCCGCGCCGGAGATGGCCACCGCGGAAACGGCGGCCAGCAGGAAGATGCGCATGTGTAGGATCCCAATGCCCCTCAGAGGGCGGGGATGCTGCACCAAGCGCGCCTCGGGTGCAGATGAATTTCCCGTAATGTGAGACCGGAGGCCATGGCCACCACCGGTTGGGCGTCTACGACCTCGGAGGGTATTTCCTCTGCCGGGGTTTGGTGGTCTGATCACTCTCAAAGATTGGTCAGGCAATCTGACGCGTGGAGGAAAACGATGAGTGATCTAGCCAGCCGCCGTGCGTTCCTGATGGCGGCCAGCGTCGGGGGTGCGGCCTTGGCGGGAGAGGCCATGGCCCAGACGGGCGGCCCGCCGGTGAGCCAGGAGGTTGCCGGGCCGGGCCCGATCGTCACGCCTCGGCATAAGATCAAGTTCGCGGTGATCGGCCTCGACCACTACCACATCATGAGCATGACGGCGGCCGTGAAGCGGGGCGGGGGCGAGTGCGCTTACGTCTACGCCTACGACAATGACGCCAAGCAGTTGGCCGACTTCAGGAAGCAGCACGGCGACGCGCCGGTGGCCAGCAGCATCGACCAGATCCTGAACGACAAGTCGATCCAGCTGGTGGCCGCCGCCCCGATCCCCGACCAGCGCGTGCCGCTGGGCCTGAAGGTGATGGCGGCGGGCAAGGACTATCTCTCCGACAAGCCGGGCATCATCACCCTGGAGCAATTGGCGCAGGTCCGCGCGGCCGTGAAGAAGACCGGCCGCAAGTACGCGATCATGTACTCCGAACGGCTGGAGGTGCCCTCGGCGATCAAGGCCGGCGAGCTGGTCCAGGCCGGCGCGATCGGCAAGGTCGTCCAGACCGTCAACCTGGCCCCGCACCGGATCGGAACCGGGCGTCCCGACTGGTTCTGGGACAAGGCCCGCTACGGCGGCATCCTGACCGACATCGGTTCGCACCAGGCCGACCAGTTCCTGTTCTACACCGGCAGCAAGACCGCCAAGGTCGTCGCCAGCCAGACCGGCAACGTCAACAATACCGACCACCCGAAGTTCGAAGACTTCGGCGACATGACCGCCGTGGGCGATGGCGGCACGGGCTATGTCCGGGTCGACTGGTTCACGCCCGACGGCCTGGGCGTCTGGGGCGACGGGCGGCTCTTCATCCTCGGGACCGAGGGCTATATCGAGCTGCGGAAATATATCGACCCGACCGGCCGGCCCGGCGCCAACCACCTGCTGATCGTCGACCGGAAGCAGGCTCGCTACATCGACTGCAGCCAGGTCGCCCTGCCGTTCGGCCCGCAGTTCGTCAACGACATCGTCGAGCGCACCTCGACCGCCCAGGACCAGGATCAGGCCCTGCTGGCCGCCGAACTGGTGCTGAYCGCCCAGAAGAACGCGACCAAGCCGGTTCTGGGCTGAGGGAGATGACGATGAGCAAGCTCACCCGCCGTAACGTCCTGGCCGCTGGCGTCGCCTTTCCGACCATCGTGCCGGCCACCGTGTTCGGCCAGAACGCGCCGTCGAACCGGATCAATATCGGGGTGATCGGCGTCGGCCGCATCGCCCGCGGCCATGACATGGCCGAGACCTTCAAGTACGACCACGCTCAGATCCTGGCGGTCTGCGACGTCGACTCCAAGCGCCTGGCGCTGGGCAAGCAGCTGGTCGACGAGACCTACAGCAAGAAGTACGGCCGGGCCTGGGACAGCGCCCGCACCTACGCCGACTATCACGCGCTCTTGGCGGCCAAGGACCTCGACGCCGTCATCGTCGCCACGCCAGACCACCAGCACGCCATCCTGGCCGTGCACGCGGTCAAGGCGGGCAAGGACGTCTATCTGCAGAAGCCGGCCTCGCTGACCATCGCCGAAGGCCGGACCATGGCCGACGCCGTCAAGGCCACCGGCCGCATCCTGCAGATCGGCTCGCAGCAGCGGTCCGACAAGCCGTGGCCGCAGTTCCGCCGCGCCTGCGAGCTGGTCCGCAACGGCCGCATCGGCCAGCTGAAGCATGTCGAGGTCGGACTGCCGGGCGATCCTTCCGGTCCAGAGGCGCCGGAGCAGCCGATCCCGGCCAACCTCAACTACGACGCCTGGCTGGGTTCGACCCCAGAGGCCTACTACACCGAGACGCGGGTGCATCCGCAGGGCTCGTTCGACCGTCCGGGCTGGCTGCGCTGCGAGCAGTTCGGGGCCGGCATGATCACCGGCTGGGGCGCCCACCACGTCGACACCGCCCACTGGGGCATGGACATGGAGCACTCGGGCCCGATCGAGGTCTGGGGCTCGGCCGAGTTCCCCAAGAGCGGCCTGTGGAACGTGCACGGCAAGTTCCTGACCCATGCCCGCTACGAGAGCGGCGTGACCATGGACATCTCGGGCGATTTCCCCAACGGGGTGAAGTTCATCGGCACCGAAGGCTGGATCTTCGTCGCCCGCGACGCGCCCGTCACGTCCAGCGACCCCAGCTTCGGCCAGAAGCCGACCCCGGCCCTGGCCGCCAGCGATCCCAAGATCCTGGACAGCGTGATCGGGCCGAACGAGATCCACCTGCGCCGCTCGGAGGAGCAGCACGGCGACTGGCTGGACTCGATCCGCAGCCGTAAACCGCCCTCCGCCACCGCCGAGGTCGGCCACCGCGCCTGCTCGACCTGCCTGCTGCACCACGCGGCCATGAAGACCGGCCGGCGCCTGAAATGGGATCCCAAGGCCGAGCGCTTCATCGGCGACGACGCCGCCAACGCCCTGCTCAGCCGCCCGCAGCGCAAGCCGTACACGTTCTAGGAGGATGGCGATGATCACCAAGCGCGACCTGGCCATCGCCGCCGGCGCGGTGGTTTTGACCCTAACGAGTGTCGCCGTCGCCCAGGCCCCGAGGCCGGCCCTGATCGGCCCGTCGGTCTGGCGCTGGGAGGAGCTCAAGCCGCACGACACCGACGTCGGGACCTACGCCCAACTGGCCAAGGGCCCGACCGCGACGCTGGACGAGCTGGAGATGCACGTCACCACCCTGAAGCCCGGGACCAGCTCGCACCCGCCGCACACCCATCCGAACGAGGAGCTGGTGATCATCCGTGAGGGCCAGGTCGAGACCCTGTCGGGTGGCGCGTGGAAGACGGTCGGGCCAGGCGGGGTGATCTTCAACGCGAGCAACAGCCCGCATGCGCTGCGGAATATGGGGACGGGGAACGCGGTGTATCACGTGGTGAACTGGAAGCCGGCGGGGCGCTGAAAACCCCTCTCTCATGGAGAGAGGGAGGGGCCCGCCGCCGCAGGCGGTGGGAGGGCGAGAGGTTTCACCGTCAGCCGGAGAATCTCGAGCCATTCCGCCGCGCGCTTCGTCAGTACCTTGTCTGGAGAGGGTGTAACCACTCACCCTCCCACGCTTCGCGTGGGCCCCTCCCTCTCTCTAAGACAGAGGGATCTTGAGCTGACTCCAGGCTTCCGCCTTCTGCGCGAAGGTGCGAGCCGCATGGGCCGGTGACGAGGAGGGCAGGGCTAGCGTCGCGACCCGCTCCCCGATCAACCGCCCGCCCAGCTTCGCCGCCGCGCCGCCATTGAACGCCACAACCCGAAGGGCCGGCAAGGTCTCCACCAGCGCCAGCAGGTCATTCGCCGCCGGATCGCGGATCGCGGCGTCCAGGCTGCCGGGCCGCTCTGCCTCGGCGATCACGTCCCACAGGCCGACGCCTCGGGCCAGCAAGGCCGCCAGCCGGTCCTCATAGGCCAGCGGGACGAGCGGCGTGTCGAGCACGCCCTCCATCAGTCGCCAAAAGGCGTTTCTGGGATTGCCGTAGTACTGTCGCGCGGCCAGCGAGGCCTCGCCCGGCAGGCTGCCCAGGATCAGGACGCGGGTGCTTGCGTCGACGACCGCCGGGAAGCCCGCTTTGCGAACCATGGGTGGTTTAGCCCTGTTCCCCGAACACGCGCTTGAAGATCACGTCGACGTTCTTGGTGTGGTAGCCGTAGTCGAACAGCTCTTCGAGCACCGTGTCCGACAGGGCCTTGGAGACCACCGGATCGGCCTTCAGGAAGTCGATGAACCGGCCTTCGCCGCGCCACACCTTCATCGAATTGCCCTGGACGGCGGCATAGGCGTCCTCGCGCGACACGCCCTCTTGCGTCAGGGCCAGCATGACGCGCTGCGAGAAGACGAGGCCGCCCAGCTTGTCCAGGTTCTTGGCCATGTTGTCGGGATAGATGTTGAAGCGCTCAATGACCCCGGCCAGGCGGCGCAGGGCGAAGTCGAGGTGGATGGTGGCGTCGGGGCCGATGCCCCGCTCGACCGACGAGTGGCTGATGTCGCGCTCGTGCCAGAGGGCGACGTYCTCCATCGCCGGGATCACGGCCGAGCGAACCAGACGGGCCAGGCCGGTCAGGTTCTCGGTCAGGATCGGGTTGCGCTTGTGCGGCATGGCCGACGAGCCCTTCTGGCCCGGATCGAACGGCTCCTCGGCTTCCAGGACCTCGGTGCGCTGCAGGTGGCGGATCTCGGTGGCCAGGCGCTCGACCGACGAGGCCACGACGCCCAGGGCCGCGAAATAGGCGGCGTGGCGGTCGCGCGGGATCACCTGGGTCGAGACCGGCTCGACCGCCAGGCCCATCTTGTCGGCCACGTGCTGTTCGACGCGCGGATCGACATTGGCGAAGGTGCCGACGGCGCCCGAGATCGCGCAGGTGGCGATCTCGAACTTGGCCATCGCCAGGCGCTCCTTGGCGCGCTGGAACTCGGCGTAGTAGCCGGCCAGCTTCAGGCCAAAGGTCAGAGGTTCGGCGTGGATGCCGTGGCTGCGGCCGACGCAGACCGTCATCTTGTGCTCGAGCGCCCGGCGCTTCAGGGCGGCCAGGACAAGGTCGACGTCTTCCAGCAGCAGGTCGGTGGCCTTGCTGAGCTGCACGGCGAAGCAGGTGTCCAGCACGTCCGAGCTGGTCATGCCCTGGTGCAGGAAGCGGGCCTCGGGACCGACGATCTCCGACACGTGGGTGAGGAACGCGATGACGTCGTGCTTGGTGACGCGTTCGATTTCGTCGATGCGATCGCTGTCCCAGACCGCGTCGCGGCCCTTCTCCCAGATCGTCTCGGCGGCGAGCTTCGGGATGGTCCCGATCTCGGCCATGGCGTCGGCGGCGTGGGCCTCGATCTCGAACCAGATCTTGTACTTGGTCTGGCTGGACCAGATGGCGGCGGCTTCGGGGCGGGCGTAGCGGCTGATCATGCGCGGGCGTTTCGGCCGCGCGGGCCGGGGAGTCAAGGGAAGAGGGTTATTACTTAGCGGCGGAGTCGGTCACTGGCCCCCTCCGCGCTTCGCGCTCCTCCCCCGGAGGGGGAAGAAGACGCCGCGATCCTTCTTCCCCCTTCGGGGGAGGAGGGCCGCAGGCCCGGAGGGGGCAAGTATGCCGCCTAAGCCCCCGCCCGTTCCTTCATGTGCTTGGCCAAGCCGATACTCGCCAGGGCGTAGTGCACGCCGGCCCAGGCGTAGAAGCTCAGCGAGACGATGATGCCTTGCTGGGTCGAGCGGGCCATGGCGCCGGCGCAGGCCTTGGCGAGCTCGGGCGCGGAACCCTTGGGGGCCAGGCCGCCGGGGCACTCGGCGCCGAAGCTGGCCGGGCCGCTCTCCCCGAACGCCCCGCCCAACGCGTGGAAGAGGCCGCTCGAGRTTGGGTGGTTGAAGTTGAACTGGGCCAGATGGTCGATCAGCCAACCGGTGAACACCGGCCCGCCGCCCAGGGCGATCAGGTTGAGGAAGAAGAACAGCAGGGCCGTGGCCGTGGCCCGGCGGCGCGGCTCGACCGAGTTCTGCACGACGGCGAAGGTCGGGGCCAGGTAGGTGTAGTGGAAGATGCCGGGGACCAGCAGGATCAGGGCGGTGGTCTGCCAGTGGGTCTGCAGATAGGCGGTGATGTAGATCGGCGTGCAGATCAAGAGGCCGATGGCCGGGGTCAGGGCGTACCACTTGGTGCTCTTCTTGCCGGCCCAGTCGGTTAGGAAACCGCCGACGAGGGTGCCGATCCCGGCCGAGAAGCCCATGACCAGGCCGACGATCAAGCCGACCTGAGCCAGACCCAGACCGTAGGTGCGGATGAAGTAGGGCGGGACGAACGCGCCTGAACCATACGCGCCGAACGAGGCGATGGTGACGCCCAGCATCATGTGCAGCACCGGCCATTTGCCGAACAGCACCTTCATGATGGCCCACAGTTCGGAGAACTCACCGGCCAGCGAGAAGGCGGGTCTGGGCGCCGACTCGACGACGACGTCCGCCGGCTCCAACGGCCGCTCGATGATCTCGGAGTGGCCGCGCGGCGGCTCCTTGACCACCAGCTTGACGATCAGGGCCAGGATCAGGCCGGGCAGGCCGACGATGACGAAGGCCACGCGCCAGCTGAACTCCTGGGCCAGCCAGCCGCCGGCCACCGCGCCGAACATGGTGCCCAGCGGAATGCCGAACGAATAGATCGACAGGGCCGAGGCCCGCTTCTTGGGCTCGTAATAGTCGCTGATCAGCGAGTGGCTGGGCGGCGAGCAGCCGGCCTCGCCGACCCCGACGCCGAAGCGGAACAGGGCCAGCTGGCCGAAGGTCGTGGCCGCGCCGCACAGGGCCGTGAAGCCCGACCAGATCACCAGAGACAGCGAGATGATGCTCACCCGGTTCCAGCGCTCGGCCAGGCGGGCGATCGGGATGCCCAAGAGCGTGTAGAGCAGGGCGAAGTAGAGGCCGCCCAACAGCCCGAGCTGGGTGTCGGAGAGCTTGAGGTCGACCTTGATGGCCTGACCGATGGTGGCGATGATCGTCCGGTCGATGAAATTGAAGGTGTAGGTGGCCAGCAGCAGCCCCAACACCGTGGCCTTGTAGCCGTTCGAATAAAGCGGCGGGTCGCCGCCGGACGCACGCGCGTCGGCCATCCTGACTCTCCCTTCAAACATTTGTTCTATTTCTTGAGGCGACTGTAGACGCAGCCGAAGCCGGAGCGCCAGAGGCTAAATCGCGGTCGCGCCAAGGCCGTCGTTTCCTTGCGCGGACGGGCGCGCTAAGCCCTTGGCGAACGGGAATCGACGAAGGAGCGCGCCATGGAGATCGTGATCGGCACCAAGCGGTGGTCCAGCTGGTCGCTGCGCCCGTGGCTGGCGCTCAAGCGCACCGGCGCGCCGTTCAGGGAGACCCTGGTCGAGCTGCGCCACGGCGACGTCACGACCGCCGAGATCGGCAAGGTCTCGCCCAGCAAGCTGGCCCCAGCCCTGAAGGATGGCGACCTGGTGGTCTGGGACTCGCTGGCGATCTGCGAATACCTGGCCGAGACGTTTCCCGAGGCCAGGCTGTGGCCCGAGGATCCGGCCCTGCGCGCGATCGGGCGCTCGGCGGCGGCCGAGATGCATTCGGGCTTCCAGTCGCTGCGCGGCGAGTGCCCGATGGCGCTGGAGGAGCCGCCGCGCAAGCGGGACCTCTCCGAGGCGACCCAGAAGGACGTGGGCAAGATCGCCGAGCGCTGGAACCAGTTGCTCAAGCGTTCGGGCGGCCCGTTCCTGCTGGGCGAGTGGTCGATCGCCGACGCCTTCTACACGCCCGTGGCGACGCGGTTCCGCACGTACGGCGTCCACCTGTCCGACTATGGCGACGCCGGCGCCGCGGGGGCCTATTGCGAGCGCCTGCTGGAGACGCCCGAGTTCTTGGAATGGGAACGCGACGCGCTCGCTAAGTCAGAAGTCTAGAGGCCAATCGATATCCACCACGCGTTGGATTTACCCGCCTTCCTGGGCCTTGTGCCCAGGACCCAGGGTTCAGCTTCAACAGAATTGGGCTGAGTTCACGGTCGTTCGGGCGCGCGGACCCAATGAGCTCATACCTGCCTCGAGCATGGGTCCTGGGCACAAGGCCCAGGAAGGCCATGGGATTTGTACCCGCCCCAGATGAATGTCGATTGGCCCTAGAGGCCTTCGGGCGCGCCGTTGACCACCGGCGGGGCCTTGCAGCGTCCGGCCCGCGCCTGGACCACATAGAACAGGGCCCGGCCCTGGGCGAAGCTGCTGTGCTCGGCCAGGGGATTGGTCGGCTGGCCGGTGGTCAGGCTCAGCGCCTGCTCGCCGCCGCCGGGCGCGGCCTGGCCCAGAGAGGCCTGGTTCCACTTGCTGAGGACCGGCGCGCAGGCGGCGACCACGGCCTCGGCCACGACCTCGGCGCTGTCACGGGCGCCGGCCAGGCTGTAAGCCCAGCGGCGTGTGCATTCCTCAACCGGCGTGGCCGGATCGGCGGCGGCCGAGGCTCCGGGACCGGCGCCGACCTTGAAGTCGGCGCAGATCCTGGGATTGGCCATGGCGTCATGCCGATCCTCGCAGGCCGCGACGCTGAGAGCGGCGAGCGCCAGGACGGCCATCACGGGCTTGCGGATCATGGTCTTGAGTTCCGTTCTTGAACGAAGGTCAGCGGGGACAGATCTGGACGGCGCGCGAGCTCAGGCGGCCGCGATCGTCGTAGTAGGAGATCGTCGCGTCGCGACAGACGCCGCCGGACGTGGTGTTCGAGACCTGCTGGACGGTTCCGCCGCCGGGGCCGCTCGACGCGACCGGGTTGCCCATGTGGTCGTAGTAGACCTGGCGAACGGGCGGGGCTTGTTCCGGGGCCCGCCGCGACGTCGAGACGCCGCGCGAACCGCCTTCGTAATAGACCGTGCGGGTCCGATGGCAGCCGCTCTTGCCGATCTCGCGGCCGACCAGCGCGCCGCCGACGCCGCCGATCAGCAGACCGGTTCCGCCGCGCTTGACCGCGTTGCCGACCAGGGCGCCGCCCAGGCCGCCGATCACGGTGCCGGTGGCCTTGCGGCTGCGGCACGTGGCGGCGTCGGCGTCGGTGGGCGCCACGACGGCAGGAAGGGCCATGGCGCCGATGGCCAGGCCGATAACAATAAGACGAGCCATGTGCTCCTCGCCGGTGAAGGTCCCTCGGGCTTCACAACGCACCTCGCGCCCGGAAGGATGCGTGGGCGTGTCGGATAGGCGACTTGGCGGGCGATGCTGTCGGTTGGCGCGGCGGTCAACAATGGCCAGGCGCTGAAGCTCGGCAGCTAGCCGGCGGTCAGGCCTTCCTTCTTCTCTTCCAGTTCCAGCCACTCCATCTCGGCCTGTTCGAGATCGGCGCGGGCCTTGTCGAGAACCTTCATCGTCTTGTCGAAGGTCGCCGGATCGCGGCTGTAGAGGTTGGGATCGGCCAGGACGGCCTCGAGCTTGGCGATGATGGCCGGGCTCTTGGCGATCAGGGCCTCGCACTCTTCCAGACGGCGCTGGTCCTTGAAGGTCAGCTTGCCGACCTTCTTGGGCGGCGCGACGGGCGCGGGGGCCGCGGCCGCGCCCTTGGTGGCGCGGGCCACCGGCGTGAACGACGAGCCGACTGCGGCGCCGCGCGCGCCCTTGAAGAAATCGGGGCTCTGGTCAATCAGGTCGGTCCAGCCGCCGGGGGTCTCCAGCACCTTGCCATGACCGTTCATGGCGATGGTCGAGGTGGCCAGGCGGTCGATGAAGTCGCGGTCGTGGCTAACCAGGATCAGCGTGCCGTCAAAATCGGCCAGCAGGTCCTCCAGCAGATCCAGCGTGTCCATGTCCAGATCGTTGGTCGGTTCGTCCAGCACCATCAGGTTGGTGGGATTGGCCAGGGCGCGGGCCAGCAGCAGGCGGTTGCGCTCGCCGCCCGACAGGCTGGTCACCGGCTGGCGCAGCTGGGCCTCGGTGAACAGGAAGTCCTTGGCGTAGCCGGCCACGTGCTTGGGCTGACCGCGCACCAGGATGGAGTCGCCGCCCCCCGGAGTCAGGAAATCCCAGAGCGTGATCTTGTCCGACAGCGCCATGCGCCCCTGGTCGATGTAGGAGACTTCCAGATTGGTGCCCAGCTGCACCGTGCCAGCGTCGGCTTGCAGCTCACCCAGCAGCAGGCGGACCAACGTCGTCTTGCCGGCGCCGTTGGGACCCACCAGCGCCACGCGGTCGCCGCGCAGGATGCGGGTCGAGAAATCCTGGACGATCACGCGGTCGCCGAACGCCTTGGTGAGGTGCTTTGCCTCGATGACCTTCTTGCCCGAGGTCGCGGCGGTCTCGACGGCCATGTACATCGACCCGCGCTTGTCGCCTTGCAGGTCCTTCTTTTGCGCCCGCAGGTCCATCAGGGCCCGGCGGCGGCCTTCGTTGCGGGCGCGGCGGCCTTGGACGCCGCGCGCCAGCCAGGCGTTCTCGCGCTCCAGCACCTTGTTGAGGCGACGCTCTTCGTCCGCCTCGGCCGCCAGCACCTGTTCGCTCCAGATCTCGAACTCGCCGAAACCCTTGTCGAGGCGCCGCACCTTGCGGTGCTCCAGCCAGAAGGTGCGCTGGGTGACCCGGTTCAGGAAGGCGCGGTCGTGGCTGACGATCAGGGCCGCGCACTTGGAGTTCGCCAGCTCTTCTTCCAGGGTCTGGATCGCGAAGATGTCCAGGTGGTTGGTCGGTTCGTCCAGCAGCAGCACGTCGGGCTGTTCGGCGAAGGCGCGCGACAGGGCGGCGCGACGCTTCTCGCCGCCCGACAGGCCCTGCGTGCTCTTCTCCGGATCCAGGCCGAAGTCGGCCAGGGCCGCCTGGGCCTCGTAGTCCTCGGCGCCGCCAGCGGTGCAATAGTCCAGCAGGGTATCGCCGGTGATGTCCGGCTCCTGGCTGACGAAGATGATCTTGGCGCCGGGCTGGACGGAGCGCTCGCCGCTGTCGGCCTCGACGCCCTGGGCGGCCAGGATCTTCAGAAGGGTGCTCTTGCCGGCGCCGTTACGGCCGACCAGGCAGGCGCGCACGCGCGGCTCCAGGGCCAGGTCGACGCCGTCGAACAGCGGCTTGGCGCCGTCGGCGAGACGGACGTCCTTGAGGGCGAGTACGGGCGCGCGGGTGGGGGAGGCCATGATCTTCGGACTGGTAGGCTGCGGAATGTCGCGGAGGTGAGGGCGTATAGAGCGCGTGAGCCGAAAGTGTAAGCGGTTTCGCCGCTCGACCGCGCGCTCCCTAATCGTGTGAAGCCGAAGCCGGTTTTTCAACCGGCTCTGGAGGCCGCGCGCCGAGGAAACGTCAAAATCACGGCTTAGTCTGGCGTTGATCGAGGTCAAGGATGTCGGTCGGCGACCGCGACAAATTGGTCTGTTAACGGCTCGCCAAGCGTGAGCTTGCTACGACCTTGGCCTAGCGGAGCACAGGTACTCACCTTGACGTCGAGCCCGGAAAGGATTGCCGCTTCTGATGTTCCCGCCCTTCTGGGCCTGGGTTTCGATCATCTGCGCCGGCCGATCTGGGTGTTCGACGACGTCCGCAAACGCAAGGTCTATGCGAACCGGGCGGCGTTGGACCTGTGGGGCGCGTCCACGCTGGACGAGTTGCTGGCCCGGGACTTCTCGGACCAGTCGCCAGCGGTGCGCACGCGCATGCAGGACATCGCCGCTCGCATCGAGGGCGGCGGCGCTGTCGAGGAGCGCTGGACCTTCTATCCGAACGGCGCGCCGCTGGTGGTCGACACCACGATCTCACGCATCGCCCTGCCCGGCGGGGGCCACGCCATGCTGCTGGAAGGCTTCGAGGTTAAAGCCCAAGCCGAGCAGCAGCGGGCGATCGAGGCCTTGCGGCACACCAGCGCCCTGGTCTCCCTGTACGACGCCGACGGCTTTCGCATCTTCGGCAACCCCGCCGCCCTGGCCAGCTATCCCGGGTCCGGCGTCCGGTTCGCCGAGATCTTCGCCAATGGCGACGCTGGCGGCGCGCTGTGGAGCTCGGCGCTCGACGGGGACGCGGTCGAGGGGGCCTACCGGATGATCACCGCTCACGGCGAGCGCTGGCACGGCCTGGCCGCCCGCCGCACGCCCGACCCGGTCACGGGCGAGCTCTGCGTCCTGGTCAACGAGACCGACATCACCGAGGAGGTCGAGGCGCAATCAGCCCTGGCCGAGGCGCGCGAGCGGGCCGAGGCAGCCATGGCCGCGCGGCAGGACTTCCTGGCCAATATGAGCCACGAGCTGCGCACGCCGCTGACCAGCATCCTGGGCTTCACGGACCTGCTGGACGGCTCAAAGCTGGACGACGAGCAGCGCCGCCGCCTGGGCCGGATCCGCGACGCGGGGGCCGTGCTGCTGGACACGCTGAACGACGTGCTCGACTTCGCCAAGCTGGAGGCGGGCGGCGTCAATCTGGAGTCGCGGCCGTTCGCGCTGCGGGCCCTGCTGAACCAGGCGGCCGGCATGTTCGAGGCCCAGGCCTTGTCCAAGGGGCTGGACCTGACCCTGCGCGTCGACCCGGCCTGTCCCGAATGGCTGGAAGGCGATGGCGAGCGCCTGCGCCAGGTGCTGGTCAACTTCCTGGGCAACGCCGTCAAGTTCACAGGCGCGGGATCGGTGATCCTGAGCGCGACCTACAAGAGCGGGGCGCAGGCCGGTTCGGCGCGTCTCGAGTTGGCCGTTTCTGACACCGGTGTCGGTGTGCCGGCCGCCATGCTGGACACCGTCTTCGAGCGCTTCGCCCAGGCGGGACCGGAGGTTTCGCGGACGTTCGGCGGCACGGGCCTGGGCCTGGCGATCAGCAAGGAGATCGTCCAGCTGATGGGCGGCGAGATCGGCGTCGACAGCATCGCGGGCCAGGGCGCCCGCTTCTGGTGCGTGCTGGACCTGCCGGTGGTCGCCGCGCCCCACCAGCGCGAGGCCGAGCCCGTCCAGGAGACCGCGCGACCGCTCCACCTGCTGGTCGCCGACGACAATGAGGCCAATCGCGAGCTGATCGGAACCCTGGTCCGGGCCATGGGCCATACCGTCGACGTCGTGGCCGATGGCCTCGCCGCGATCGAGGCGGTGAGCTCGGGCGGCTACGACCTGGTGCTGATGGATGTGCAGATGCCGCGGATGGATGGCCTGGCCGCCACCCGCGTGATCCGCGGCCTGCCGGGCGACGCGGCGCTGACCCCGATCATCGCCCTGACGGCCAACGTCCTACCCGACCAGATCGCCTTCTACCGCGCCAGCGGCATGGACGACCATGTCGGCAAGCCGATCAGTCCTCGCGAGTTGCTGCTGAAGATCGCGCTGTGGGGTGAGGGCCGCGCGGACGAGCGGTCGACGTCCGCCGAGCGCGCCCGGGACGACGCCTCCGCCTGAAGACCCGATCGGGGGCCTCCCGCGACGGGCGTGGCTAGCCCCGGCAGCATCGCCCAATCGCCTCGGCCACATGGCCGGCGATGTCGTCCTGCACCTTCAGAAGATCCCGCGACGAGCGGTCGTAGCTCTGCGACCAGACCACCGAGCCGTCGGCCGCGCGGACGACGCGCGCCGAGACCCGCAGGGTGTCGCCGGACTTGCGCAGGCTGCCGTCCACCACATAGTCGACCTTCAGAAGCCTGGCCGTTTCGGCGGCCGTCAGCTTCCTGCCCTTCAGCGCGAAGGAGTCCGAGGGCGCGGTCACCCGCAAGCCCTCCACGTGACTCAAGCGCGTGATCACCTCCTCAGTCACGCCATCGGCGAAATACTCTTCGGTCATGGCCTGGCTGGTGAGATCGAGAAACGGCAGGACCGCCACGGTTCGCGTGGGCTGGCGGGGAACCGCGAGCGACAGCGCTCGAGGGGGCTGGGCTGTGTCGGCGCGGTTCAGGAAGACGACGCCCAGCGCGATTACCGCGACCGCGGCGCAAGCCGAAACCACCCCAAGCCGGCGCCGCGATGGCGGCGATGTGGCCTGCGCGGCAATCGGCGGACCGACGTCCGTCGTGACGGAGGCCACCAGGCGGTAGCCCTGGCGTGGCACGGTGGCGATGTAGGTCGGCTCTTTGCGATCGTCGCCGAGCAGGCGGCGGAGCGACGTGATCGCCTGGTAGACGGAGTCCTGCGACACGACCGTGCCCGCCCAGACTTCGTCGAGGAGTTGGTCGATGGTGACTGTCCGCCCGGCGTGTTCGACCAGGCAGACCAGAAGCCGCATGGACCGATCATCGACGCGCAACCGCTCGCCGTCGCGAGCGATCTGGCCCGACTTGGGATCGACCGACCAGGCGCCGACGCGGAAGGCGGATCCAGCAAAGGGGCTCATATTCTGCGAAAACTCCGGAGGCTGAACAGCCCTGGGCTCCATGCGGGATGTGCGAAGGTCCCGCGAACGCGGAAGACGTCAAGGGCGAGGGGCGCAAAATCGCGCTGGCCAATCATCCTGGACAGAAGTTTTCAGAGCTTTTCAGACGGCCATTCAGGACCTCGGCAATGGTGATCGACACCTTGGCCAAGCGCTGCGGCGGACCGCTGGCGCCGTGACCTAACCTGGGAGACCGCCTGAATGACTCGAATGCTGCCTTGCCTTGCGACCGCGCTGTTGATGACCGCCGCCATCGGCTCGGCGCGCGCCCAAGCGCTCTTCAATCCCGACGATGTGCAGGCGGGGACCTACACGATCGATTCGAAAGAGACGCTGGTTCGCTATGGGACCATCCACATGGGCATCAGCGAGTTCTGGGGCACCTTTCCCGGCGCCAAGGGGACGCTGGTGATCGATCCCAAGGCGCTAGGCGGCGCTAAGCTCGACGTTTCCGTGCCGATCGCCATGGTGACGACGACCAACAAGGAGCTCGACGCCCAGTTTCTGTCGCCGGCGTTCTTCGATGCGAAGAAGTTTCCCGAGATGCGCTTCGTCTCGACGTCGGTTACCCGGACAGGACCGACGACCGCCAAGATCGCCGGCGACCTGACCTTGCACGGCGTCACGAAGCCGATCGTGCTGGACGCCACCTTCACCGGCGCGGGTCCCAATCACTTCTCGAAGGTCTTCACCATCGGCTTCAAGGCCCAAGGCCAGATCAACCGCTCGGACTTCGGGGTCGGCAAGTGGGCGCCGGTGGTCAGCGACGCGACGACTATCACGATCAGCGCGGCCTTCGAGAAGGAGAAGTAGCGCTGGTACTACTAGTTCGGCGAGCTGACGTTGAAGCTGGCGTTGTTGCCGATCGCGGTCGACACGCCCGTCACCTGGCGGCCGCCGGACGCGATCGTGGTGCTGGAGCTGGCGCCGATGTCGGCGCTGTTGCTCTGGGTGTTGGTCACGGTCATGCGGCCGCTGCATTTCGAGCAGGCGTAGCCGGTGACCGCGTTGCCCATGGCCGTGGCCGTGGTCACCGCGTCATAGCCGTCCTGCCCCGAGAAGCTGGCCGTCGCCTCGACCCCGCCGCCGGTGTTGGTCTGCAGGTTGTCGAGCACCAGCTCGGGGCCGACATTGTTGACCTGCGAGGAGTTGCCGGCCGCGTAGGCGCTCGTCTGGGCCGCGCCGAACAGGTACGAGGTGCCCTCGGCCTGGCCCCGGACGTACGAGGTGTTCCACTGGTTGGACTTCACGTCCGCCAACGGGCCTTCGTTCTGGACCGCCAGGTTGTTGCCCGTGGCCGTGGCGGTGGTCGCCGACAGGTAGCTGTTGCCGTAGGCCGTGAACTTGCTGGCCTGGGTCACCTGGGCCGTGTTGGCCTGGTCAGTGATCGCGCGGACGGCCGACTGGTTGGCGCCGCTGATGTTGATGTTGTTGCCGGCGGTGGTCGCGGTGACCGCGCTGGTCCCCGAGGCGTGTTGGACGATCGCGCCGCCGTCGGCCAGCACGTTGGCCGTGGTCGACTGGCTGATCCGCGCCCCGGCCGAGCCGTTGTCCAGATTGACGCCCTGGCTGTTGCCCATGGCCAAGGTCGAGACGGTCAGGTCCTTGGCCTCGGCGGTCGGAGCCTCGACCTGGCCGCGCGCGGTGACCTCGGCCGAATTGGTCTGGACCGCGAAGGCCGAGATCGTGCCGTTAGAGGCCGAGAAGGCGCCGGAATTGCCGACCGCCGTCGAGCGCACGGCGCTGCTGGCGCCGGCGTTGACGCCGACGTCGACCACGGTGTGGCCGTAGACGGATCCCTGATTGGTCTGGTTCGAGGTGATCGACGCGTCGGCGTTGGTCACCCCGACCGAGACGCCGTTGGCCTGGGCGGTCGTGCTGGCGGTGACGCCGTCCGACACGGTCTGGACGTTGAGGGTCTGCTCCGAGAAGATCTCGCCGAGATTGATCTGGTTGTTGAGAACCGGGCTCGGCGAAAGCGTCTGGCTAGTAGCGGCCCCGCTTAGCATCACGAATATCGGGATCGCGCTGAGCGTTCCAGCGAGACGGGTCATCGCGGGTCTGCGCATTGTTGGTTCCCAGGTTGTTGTAGGCCGGCGTGAACGCGCCCGTCTGGCCGACGGTGGCGTCGCCGAACGGGTCGTAGCGCAGGCAGCTTTGCGGGCCGGGCATGCCGTAGAGGTTGGCGCTCATCTCGACCGTGGCGCGCTCGATCAGGGCGCGCACGGCCAGCTGCATAGGCTCCAGGGCCCCGCGGCCGGCCGAGATGTCGAACAGGTTGCCATTCAGGAAGTCGAAGACGCCGAGGCTGACCTCGCGGCCGACCACCTGCTTCTGATACGAGATGACGTCCACCACCTCGAGCGTGCGGGTGTTCACCAGCCGCAGGTCCAGCGCGATGTTCATCACGAACACCCGGCGGCGGAAGTTGCCCTTCAGCCCGTCGGTGTCCTTGTCGCCGGCATAGGCGTCCACGCCCGCCGAACGGATGTTGTAGTTCAGCTCGGTGATGCCGCCGACCACGTAGAAGTCCGAGCCCGGCACCTGGCCGGCCAGGATCTTGCGGTAGTCCGCCGGCGCATCGGGCGCGGCGTTCGGACGGTCGGAGATCAGCTTGTTGTTGGCGTATTTCAGCTCGAACTCCGACACCGAGGTGTCGAAGCGTTCGACCATGGGCATGCCGGCCTTGGCGAAGGCCGAGAAGGCCATCAGCGAGGCGCCTTGCGTCACCTTGCGGCCCGAGCCGTCGGACTCTTCCTTGCCGGTGTAGTCGGCGATGCGGCCGATCGCGATGCGCGGCGCGGCCACGCGGTTGGCGCGGGCGTATTGGTTGAGGCAGACGAGGGCGGCCGAATAGTCGGTGGGGTTTGCGGTGACCGGCGCCGAGCCGATCGGGGTCGCGTAGTTGCCGGCCGTCGAGGCGACGGGCACGCCGCCGCAACCGGCGAGCGCCGTCGCTCCCAGCAGGGCCAGCACCAAGCCTGTGCGCTTGAGGCTCACTGTACGCTTCAGCGTCATTGCGCGGTTCCCGCCTTCACGACATTCGAGCCGGCGCTGACGTTGCCGTTGTTGACCTGGCTGGAATTGACGATGACCGTGTTGTTGTTGCCCTGGGTGATGACCGTCAGGTTGTTGCCGATCGCGGTCGCCCCGGCGTAGCCGCCGACCCCGCCAACGCCCGAATAGGCGTCCAGCGAGCCCGAGCTGCGGCTCGACGAATAGACGCTCTGGTCCGCGCCGGTCAGCATGACGCCATCGACGACCACCCGGTTGCCGTTGGCGTCGCGGGTCGAATATTCGACCATGCGGTTTTCCTGGCCCGACGAGCGACCGTAGCCGGCGTTGAACGAGGCCGAGTTGGTCGACATGGTCTGGGCGGCGGCCGCGCCGCAGACGCCCATCGCGGCGCCTGCCGCGACGATGGTCAGCGCCGACGCGACGCTCATCTTCTTCATGCGATGCCAGGCCATAAGCGGCTCCGAGAACTGTCGACACGAAAGGGCAAGCAACCCTCGTGCCAAAAAGGTACAGCCTCGGGTGTAGCGCCAAGGTCGAGAAAAAATGGTTAAGCGTGCGGACGGACGCTTCGAATCGCGACGAACCCGCCCCAGATGAGAACGTGATGACCGACCAGCGTCCCGAGCCGATCTTCAATGCGCCCTGGCCCGCCTTGCTGGCGAGCGCCGCGATCCTTGCTCCGCACGTGGTTCTATTGAAGGCCAGCGATGCGACCATCGAGTCGCTGGCTCTGGTCCCCCGGGACTTCTGGGAGGGGCGCTGGACCGGCGTCGTGACCATGATGTTCGTGCACGGCGGCTGGGTTCACGCCCTGATGAACGCCGCCTTCGCCCTGGCCTTCGGCGCGCCGGTGGCGCGGCTGCTAGGACTAAACGGCCGGGGAGGGGGAATCTTCTGCCTCTTCTATCTGGCGTGCGGCGCGCTTTCGGGCCTGGGCTACGCGGCGATCCATCCCGACGCGGCCGGGGCGGTGATCGGCGCGTCCGGCGCGGTGTCGGGCCTGATGGGCGCGGCGGCCCGGACCATGGACCACCCGGGACAGGTCGGCCCGATCCTGGGGCCGAGGGTGATCTCGCTGGGCCTGGGCTGGCTGGTGGTCAATCTGGTGATGGCGGTGGCCGGCGGCCTGCTGACCATGGGAACCGGCGCGGTAGCCTGGGAGGCGCACCTAGTCGGCTTCGCCGTCGGCGTCCTGCTGATCGGCCCGTTCGCGCGCTGGGCCGGTATTCCGCCGGAAGCCGCCGATCCCCATTGATCCGACAGCCCGTTTGCGAGACTCTCGTTCTCTAAAGAACAAGGGAGAAAACGCAGTGTTGGTTTCTCAGATCCTCAAGGACAAGGGCGATCTCGTCTTCACGGCCTCCCCCCAGGAGACCGTCGGCGCCGCCGCGGCGCTTCTTCACACGCGGCGCGTCGGGGCCATGGTGGTGGTCGACGACAAGGAGGCGGTGGTCGGGATTCTGTCCGAGCGCGACGTCGTCCGGGTGATCGCCAAGGAGGGCGCGAGCGCGCTGACCAAGCCGATCAGCGGCTGCATGACCACCAGCGTGATCTTCGCCCAGCCCGACGAGACGATCGACGCCCTGCTCGAGCGGATGACCGATCGCCGGATCCGCCACCTGCCGGTGGTGAAGGGCGATCGCCTGGCCGGGATCATCTCGATCGGCGATCTGGTGAAGTACAAGATCAATGAGGCCCAGGCCGAGGCCGACGGGCTGAAGGCTTATATCGCCGCGGGCTGACGCCCGCGTGCGATCCTCGCTATCGCTTCGCTGCTTGAGCGAGGATCGCGAATGGATGCGCGGCTCTATATAGAAGGGGCGCTTAGCTCTCGATCAGTTCCGCGCCGGCGCCCTGGGCGGCGTCGGCGAGGCTGTAGCCTTCCAGCACCGCGGCCGTGGCGTCGCGCGCGCGCAGCAGCGCCTCTCGCAGGGCGCAGGTCGCCAGGTCTCGACAATCCTCGCAGCGGCGAAAGGCGGTGCGGCTGACGCAGGGTGTCAGGGCCAGCGGGCCGTCGACCAGGCGGATGATCTCGGCGAAGCTAATCGCCTCTGCGGGGCGGCCCAGGACGTAGCCGCCGAACTTGCCGCGCCGGCTGGCCACGAGACCCTCGCGCGACAGGGACAGCAGAATCGCTTCCAGGAACTTGCGCGGCGCGTCCGCGCGCTCGGCCAGTTCGCCGGCGGTCACCTGGCCGTTGTGTCGGGCCAGTTCGATCATCGCGCGCAGGGCGTAACGCGCCTTCTGGGACAACATGGACGCCGGTCACCTTATATAGGCGCGCGGCTCAAGGGCGCGCGCTCTGGAACGTCCAGCCTTCTGAGCGAGGCTTGACCAATGTGCAAGGTCCGCGTGGCGGCGTTCATGCACAGGGGAATGGCCGATCTGGGGATGGAATGACGATTTCCGGCTTGCGAGGCCGGGGAGGGGGCTCTAGAAGCCGCCCCTCGCTTCGGGGCTGCGGCCCGCCGGACGAAACCTTGGCCTCCGGGCTTGCGTTTCTGAAAGCGGATCGCTAAGTTCCGCAGCCTCAATCGAATCCCTTCAGACTTACGGCGCACCTAGCGGCGCGCCTCGGTCGGCTTTTGCACTCTGAGGCGGCTCTGGTCGCCAAGAAAACAAAAGTGAAAAGGGCGGTTGACCAGGAGGATCTGCTTCGTTAGAAGCCGCCCTCCTAGAAATACAAAGGAGTTCGCAAGAGCTTCCAAGTATTTCGCTCCAGGAAAGCTTCTCTTTTTCTTCGAAAAAGACGCTTGACTGGCTCCGGTGACTTCTTTAGAAGCTGCCGGCTCCGCCGAAAGCCTTCTGGGCTGGCAGGCGGGGAAAGTCGGAAAGTTTCTTCGAGAAACGATTTGACATGGAATTCGAGGTTCGCTAGATAGCCGCCTCCGCCGACATCGGGCGTTAAAGGGGTGGGCCGCTGAGGCGGTTGGGTCTTTGACATTGTTGATTTGGAAAGAGAAACGCAGGCGGCGGCGCTCTGGCGATGGACTGAAAGGTTCATCTCGAACGCTGACAATTGCGGTCTCTTGAAGACACCATGAATATCATGGACTGGAAACTTCGGTTTTCAATTCATCGATGTGATTGGGAACTCGTCAAGATACTATGCAAACCAGAACCGGAGATTGGGTTTTCCCCTAGTCTCTGAAGTCTGTGTTAGCGGTCAACTCAACCTGAGAGTTTGATCCTGGCTCAGAGCGAACGCTGGCGGCAGGCCTAACACATGCAAGTCGAACGGATCCTTCGGGATTAGTGGCGGACGGGTGAGTAACACGTGGGAACGTGCCTTTTGGTTCGGAACAACTCAGGGAAACTTGAGCTAATACCGGATAAGCCCTTCGGGGGAAAGATTTATCGCCATTAGAGCGGCCCGCGTCTGATTAGCTAGTTGGTGGGGTAAAGGCCCACCAAGGCGACGATCAGTAGCTGGTCTGAGAGGATGATCAGCCACATTGGGACTGAGACACGGCCCAAACTCCTACGGGAGGCAGCAGTGGGGAATCTTGCGCAATGGGCGAAAGCCTGACGCAGCCATGCCGCGTGAATGATGAAGGTCTTAGGATTGTAAAATTCTTTCACCGGGGACGATAATGACGGTACCCGGAGAAGAAGCCCCGGCTAACTTCGTGCCAGCAGCCGCGGTAATACGAAGGGGGCTAGCGTTGCTCGGAATTACTGGGCGTAAAGGGAGCGTAGGCGGACTGTTAAGTTAGAGGTGAAAGCCCAGGGCTCAACCTTGGAATTGCCTTTGATACTGGCAGTCTTGAGTACGGAAGAGGTATGTGGAACTCCGAGTGTAGAGGTGAAATTCGTAGATATTCGGAAGAACACCAGTGGCGAAGGCGACATACTGGTCCGTTACTGACGCTGAGGCTCGAAAGCGTGGGGAGCAAACAGGATTAGATACCCTGGTAGTCCACGCCGTAAACGATGAGTGCTAGTTGTCGGCATGCATGCATGTCGGTGACGCAGCTAACGCATTAAGCACTCCGCCTGGGGAGTACGGTCGCAAGATTAAAACTCAAAGGAATTGACGGGGGCCCGCACAAGCGGTGGAGCATGTGGTTTAATTCGAAGCAACGCGCAGAACCTTACCACCTTTTGACATGCCCGGACCACCAGAGAGATCTGGCTTTCCCTTCGGGGACTGGGACACAGGTGCTGCATGGCTGTCGTCAGCTCGTGTCGTGAGATGTTGGGTTAAGTCCCGCAACGAGCGCAACCCTCGCGATTAGTTGCCATCAGGTTTGGCTGGGCACTCTAATCGTACTGCCGGAGTTAATCCGGAGGAAGGCGGGGATGACGTCAAGTCCTCATGGCCCTTACAAGGTGGGCTACACACGTGCTACAATGGCGACTACAGAGGGTTGCAATCCCGCGAGGGGGAGCCAATCCCTAAAAGTCGTCTCAGTTCGGATTGTTCTCTGCAACTCGAGAGCATGAAGTTGGAATCGCTAGTAATCGCGGATCAGCATGCCGCGGTGAATACGTTCCCGGGCCTTGTACACACCGCCCGTCACACCATGGGAGTTGGCTYTACCCGAAGGCGCTGCRCTAACYCGCAAGRGAGGYAGGCGACCACGGTAGGGTCAGCGACTGGGGTGAAGTCGTAACAAGGTAGCCGTAGGGGAACCTGCGGCTGGATCACCTCCTTTCTAAGGATGCTTCTCCAGTCTCTCACGAGACTATTGAGGCTCCAATTAGTGCGCTAGACGCACACAAATGAGCGGATCGCCGCCGTCTTCGTTTCTCTTTCCACTCCTTGATCGCCGACTAGGCGATCGAGGCGATCGCGAGCCCAGGAGCGGGTCAGGACATTCGTGTTCTGGATCTGGTCTCTATGCGGCCTATGGGCCCGTAGCTCAGTTGGTTAGAGCGCACGCTTGATAAGCGTGAGGTCATAAGTTCAAGTCTTATCGGGCCTACCACTCTCTCCTACATGGACGCGCAACCGACCAGCTCCCCGCTGGGCAAGCAACTCACACCGAGTGTGAGGGGCCATAGCTCAGTTGGTAGAGCGCCTGCTTTGCAAGCAGGATGTCGTCGGTTCGAATCCGTCTGGCTCCACCATCTTTGTTGGAAATCTTCACTTCGTCTTCGCTCAAGCAGCGAAGCGGTAGCGAAGACGACGAAACAAAGTCGCGATCGAGGAATGATCAAGTTTGCAGCGTCACTTAGTGACGATGCGAAATGACATTGTGAAGGCAGGGTTCTCCCGCCGACCGTAGCTCACCCCTGGGATACGGTATCGGTTTAAGGGCGGACTTAAGAAGACATCATTGTCTGACTAAGGGTAGAGCTCATGCTCGAAGCTTCCTCACGTGAGTGACGAGGCTTTAAAACGCATGGGTTTTGCTGAGAACGATCAAGCGCATAAGGGCTTCTGACGGATGCCTTGGCATTGAGAGGCGATGAAGGACGTGGCACGCTGCGATAAGAGCCGGGGAGGCGCGAGCACCCTTTGATCCGGCTATCTCCGAATGGGGAAACCCACCTTTATGGTCACTCCACTTGTTCCTGACTTCGGTCAGGGCCGTAGTGGATGGATCAGAAGAGGTATAATGACCTGAATACATAGGGTTCATTAAGCAAACCCGGGGAACTGAAACATCTCAGTACCCGGAGGAAAGGACATCAACCGAGACTCCCGTAGTAGTGGCGAGCGAACCGGGACCAGGCCAGTGCTGTCGTGACATAAAGCTGAATGTGTTGGGAAACACAGCCATAGTGGGTGATAGCCCCGTAAGCGTCAAATAGCGACAGACTCGAGTAGGGCGGGACACGTGAAATCCTGTCTGAACATGGGGGGACCACCCTCCAAGCCTAAGTACTCCTCAATGACCGATAGCGAACAAGTACCGTGAGGGAAAGGTGAAAAGCACCCCGACAAGGGGAGTGAAACAGATCCTGAAATCGGAAGCCTACAAGCAGTCGGAGCCACCGCGCGTGGTGACGGCGTACCTTTTGTATAATGGGTCAGCGACTTCATGTGCCGTGCAAGCTTAAGCCGTTAGGTGTAGGCGCAGCGAAAGCGAGTCTGAATAGGGCGAATAAGTACGTCGCATGACGACCCGAAACCAGGTGATCTATCCATGAGCAGGTTGAAGGTAAGGTAACACTTACTGGAGGACCGAACCGGTGAATGTTGAAAAATTCTCGGATGACTTGTGGATAGGGGTGAAAGGCCAATCAAACCTGGACATAGCTGGTTCTCYSCGAAAACTATTTAGGTAGTGCCTCGGACGTATTCCTTGGGGGGTAGAGCACTGAATGGATGCGGGCGGCGCGAGCTGTACCAATTCTAATCAAACTCCGAATACCCAAGAGAACTATCCGGGAGACACACGGCGGGTGCTAACGTCCGTCGTGAAAAGGGAAACAACCCTAACCATCATCTAAGGCCCCCAAGTACTGGCTAAGTGGGAAACGATGTGGGTTTGCTTTGACAACCAGGATGTTGGCTTAGAAGCAGCCATCATTTAAAGAAAGCGTAACAGCTCACTGGTCAAGCGAACCTGCGCGGAAAATGTAACGGGGCTCAAGCCAGTCGCCGAAGGTATGGGTTTGCAGTTTACTGCAAGCGGTAGCGGAGCGTTCCGTAAGCCGATGAAGGTGAGGCGTGAGCCTTGCTGGAGGTATCGGAAGTGAGAATGCTGACATGAGTAGCGATAAAGAGGGTGAGAGACCCTCTCGCCGAAAGCCCAAGGGTTCCTGCGTAAAGCTAATCTGCGCAGGGTTAGTCGGCCCCTAAGGCGAGGCCGAAAGGCGTAGTCGATGGGAATCAGGTGAATATTCCTGAACCAGTTGGAAGTGACGGATCTGGTAAATTGTCAGGGCTTATTGGATTGCTCCTGGCAGTGAACAGGTCCCTGGAAATAACTCCAACGGAGACCGTACCCGAAACCGACACAGGTGGGCAGGTAGAGTATACCAAGGCGCTTGAGAGAACTGTGCTGAAGGAACTCGGCAAATTGCACGCGTAACTTCGGGATAAGCGTGACTCTTCTTTGGGCAACCAGAGAAGAGTGGCACAAGCCAGGGGGTAGCGACTGTTTATCAAAAACACAGGGCTCTGCGAAGCCGCAAGGCGACGTATAGGGTCTGACGCCTGCCCGGTGCCTGAAGGTTAAAAGGAGGGGTGCAAGCTCTGAATTGAAGCCCAGGTAAACGGCGGCCGTAACTATAACGGTCCTAAGGTAGCGAAATTCCTTGTCGGGTAAGTTCCGACCTGCACGAATGGCGTAACGACTTCCCCACTGTCTCCAGCACAGGCTCAGCGAAATTGAATTCCCCGTGAAGATGCGGGGTTCCCGCGGTCAGACGGAAAGACCCTATGAACCTTTACTGCAGCTTCGCCTTGGCGTTAGCAACAACATGTGTAGGATAGGTGGGAGGCTATGAAACCGGGGCGCCAGTCTCGGTGGAGCCATCCTTGAAATACCACCCTTATTGTTGCTGACGTCTAACCGCGGCCCGTTATCCGGGTCCGGGACATGGCGTGGCGGGCAGTTTGACTGGGGCGGTCGCCTCCCAAAGTGTAACGGAGGCGCGCGATGGTGGGCTCAGACCGGTCGGAAATCGGTCGTCGAGTGCAATGGCATAAGCCCGCCTGACTGCGAGACTGACAAGTCGAGCAGAGACGAAAGTMGGCCATAGTGATCCGGTGGTCCTGCGTGGAAGGGCCATCGCTCAACGAATAAAAGGTACTCTAGGGATAACAGGCTGATTTTGCCCAAGAGTCCATATCGACGGCAAAGTTTGGCACCTCGATGTCGGCTCATCACATCCTGGGGCTGGAGCAGGTCCCAAGGGTTCGGCTGTTCGCCGATTAAAGTGGTACGTGAGCTGGGTTCAGAACGTCGTGAGACAGTTTGGTCCCTATCTGCCGTGGGTGTACGAGACTTGAGAGGATCTGTCCCTAGTACGAGAGGACCGGGATGGACACACCTCTGGTGGACCTGTCATGGCGCCAGCTGTGCAGCAGGGTAGCTAAGTGTGGAATAGATAACCGCTGAAAGCATCTAAGCGGGAAACTAACCTCAAAACAAGGTCTCGCTGAGAGCCGTGGAAGACCACCACGTTGATAGGCCGGGTGTGGAAGTGCGGCGACGCATGGAGCTTACCGGTACTAATAGCTCGATAGGCTTGATCGTTCTTCAGTCAAACCCATGCAWMAGCATGGCTCTACCTCAGACACTGATGTCTTCTTCTTAAATCAMCAGCCTGGAAACAGGCTGCTGATATCCTTTTCGCTGACCTGGTGGCTATGCCGGGGGTTCCCCACCCGATCCCATTCCGAACTCGGTCGTTAAGTCCCCCTGGGCCAATGGTACTTCGTCTCAAGGCGCGGGAGAGTAGGTCGCCGCCAGGTCCGCCAAAAGGATATCTCGATTAMAAGTCCAAGAACCCTCCCTCACAATCTCAAACAACACCCTGACGCGGGGTGGAGCAGCCCGGTAGCTCGTCAGGCTCATAACCTGAAGGTCACAGGTTCAAATCCTGTCCCCGCACCCAAGGGTCTAACGAAACAGCCGCCTTCGGGCGGCTTTTTCGCGTTCTGGGCCTCACCAGAACGGCTTGGCGTCGATCAGATCCACAAGCCTCCGGCGGGCGTCCGCTAGCAGGTCGCTTTCGTCGCCGGCCAGCGCGACGCGGGTGGCGGCCTGGGCCAGGGCCTCGTGTCCGTGGGCGACGGCCGTGATCAGGCCTTCGCGGACATAGCGATCGTTCAACGCGCCCAGCGTGTCTTGGACAGCTTTCGCGGCGTCGAGGAAGCGCTCGGCGCGTTTGGGATGGTCCGGGAACAGCGAACCGAGGTCCTCGGCGGCGTAGCGCAGGATCTTGCCCTTCAGGCGCAGCCTGTGCCGCTGGCGGGCGTCGAGGTCGTCGAAGCGTTTGGCGCCCTTTCTCAGCTGCTTGCGGCGATGGTCGAGGACCTGGACGGCGTGGTCGGCGGCGAGGCCATCGCGGCGCTCGGCCAGGGCCGGGTCGGTCGTCCAGGGCCCCGCTTCGAGCCAGGCGGCCGCTTCCAGCAGCACGTCGCGGGCCTCGGGACTTTCCAGCGCCGCCTCCATGCGCAGATAGGCGTTGGCGCGCGCCGCATCCAGGGCGCGCTCGAAGTCGTCGCGGCCGGCGAACGCCGCGCCGGGGGCCGCCTTGGACCAGACGTCGCCGACGAACACGTCGAGGTCGCGGGCGGCGTCGAACTCGCCGGCCAGCGCATCGAGCGCCTCGTCCAGCCGACGCGCGGCCGCGTCCTGAGCCAGGGGCTTGAAGATCTTGAGCAGGGCCCGCAGCCGGCGCGCAGCGACCCGCGCCTGATGGACGCTGTCGGGTTCGGGGCGTTCGCGCAGCGCCTCCAGGCTGGCGCAGAGGTGGGCCAGGTTGGTCCGGCCCAGGGCCTGCAGCGCCTCGCCGACGGTCACGCCGGGATCCAGCGCCGGGGCCTGCCGCTTCGGCGGCGCGCTGCCGGAGTCGGTGGCCAAGCCGTAGCCCCGCTCGGCCTTGCTGACCAGCGACAGGCGCAACGGCACGCGCCGGGCCAGCTGCCGGGCGAGGTCGAACAGGGCCCGAGGCTCGCCCGACTTCAGCTCCAGCTCCAGTTCACAGACCGGCGCGCGCCGATCGGCGGCGCTGAGTTCGCCACGGTCGAGCGCCGCCTCGATCACCGTCTCGCCGACGTGGACGAGGCGCACCACGCGCTCGACCCGGGTCGTGAAGACTGGCGCCAAGGTTTCGCCGACCAGCATGGCGGCGGCCGGCGTGCGAGCCAGGGCGTCGCGGTCGGGGCCGGGACCGGCGATCGGCTCCTCCCATTCGCCGCGCGAGAAGACCCCGCCGGCCGAGGCCGATTTCAGGGTCTGCTTGCGGCCGCCCTCGCCGTCGCGCACCCGCAGACCGAAGCCCGCCTTGCGTAGAGCGTGGCCCGGGGTGTCGAAATAGGTGGCGTCCAGCTGGCGCACCGCGCCCTCGCCCTTCAGCAGGGTCAGGGCCAGCGCCGCCGCTTCGGGCGGGATCAGGAATTTCAGCTCGATCTCGCGATCCATGGCCTGACCAACTCCCGCGGGGCCCTTCGGCTCCCAGCCCTATGCCGCTTGGGCGATGTCTTGCCAAGCGTCTTGCCAACTGTTTGGCGCGGGTTCAAACGTGCGCGCCATGAGCAAGATCAACGCTTCGTCCCTCCCTGCCCATGTGGCCCGCCACGACTGGACCCTCGCCGAGGTGGAGGCCCTGTTCGACCGTCCGTTCATGGAGCTGGTGTTCGACGCCGCCAACGTTCACCGGACCTGGTTCGATCCCTCCGAGATGCAGCTGTCGCAGCTGTTGTCGGTCAAGACCGGCGGCTGCGCCGAAAACTGCGGCTATTGCAGCCAGTCGGCCCACTTCAAGACCGGCCTCAAGGCTGAGAAGCTGATGGCCACAGAGGACGTGGTGGCCAAGGCCCGCGCGGCCCGCGACGGCGGGGCCCAGCGCTTCTGCATGGGCGCGGCCTGGCGCGAGCTGAAGGACCGCGACCTGCCCAAGCTGGCTTCGATGATCGGCGAGGTGAAGGCCCTGGGCCTGGAGACCTGCGCGACGCTGGGCATGCTGACCGCCGAACAGGCCAAGGCCCTGAAGGACGCCGGTCTCGACTACTACAACCACAACCTCGACACCGGCCCCGACTACTACGCTGACGTCGTCACCACGCGCACCTACCAGGAGCGCCTCGACACCCTGGCCCACGTCCGCGACGCCGGCATGAGCACCTGCTGCGGCGGCATCGTCGGCATGGGCGAGCAGCGCCGCGACCGCGCCGGCCTGCTGCACCAGCTGGCCACCCTGCCGTCCCATCCCGACAGCCTGCCGATCAACGGCCTGGTGCCCGTCAGTGGCACGCCGCTCGGCGACAAGGTCCTGGCGGAGGGCAAGGCGATCGACTCGATCGAATTCGTCCGCACCATCGCCGTCGCCCGCATCGTTTGCCCGAAGTCGATGGTCCGCCTCTCGGCCGGCCGCGAGGGGATGAGCCGCGAGCTGCAGGCCCTGTGCTTCCTGGCCGGCGCCAATTCGATCTTCGTCGGCGGCAAGCTGCTGACCACCCCGCTGCCGGGCCAGGACGAGGATTCCAAGCTGTTCCAGGACCTGGATCTGAAGCCGATGGGCCAGGTCCGGGCCGAGGCCCACCACCGAGAGCCCGAGATCGTCGCGGCCGAATAGGGCGGCGCGTCCCCCTTCCAGGATTCTAGGGCCTCGGATTCAGCAGGATATCGCGGCGTTGGGCCTCGAGCTCACGTCGGGTTTCGGCGGCGCCGGCTAAGTATTCGGCCAATACCTGGGGCGGATAGTTGTGCGTCATCGCGCGCATGTCGTGTTCGGCCTCGTCCAGGATCGTCATGATCTTGTCGATCAGGGCCAGCCATATGTCGTCGCCTTTTTGCAGCCGACGCTTGCGGCGTCGTCCCTTGCCAAACATGCGCTCGTGGCGGGCGCGGATCAGGGATTGGGTCATTCGGCTTCTCCTGTGGTTCGGGAGCGCCCCCGACGGGCGACGGATCAGGATCTGTAAGTCCTCCCCCGCTAGGGGGAGGATTTGGGTCGTGCGTCCGCCGCTTCACGCGGCTCACCGCTGAAGTTCGTGGGGAGGCGACGGAGCGGCCGGGCGAACCCGGAGACCGTAAGGGTTTGTATGTTTCGGCTCGCTGACCGCTCCGCCAGGCTGTTCTCTGCCGTGAGGACGGCGGGCGTGAGCGTTATCTGCTCGGGCCTCCGTTACCCCCGGACGGGCGTGGACCAACTGGATCGGCTGCTCCGTCTCCAGCTCGGCGATCCACGATAGGCGGCTTTGGATCGATCACCGCCCTGTCGCTCCGCTGTCGGCTTTGATCCCGGACGATCCCGTCACTCGCGCGCGCTCCTAAAGAGTAAGCCGCGCGACCTGACGACACCGCCGGGAACCGCCAGCGGCCCCGCTCAACCTATCCCCATCGCCGCTTCGGGCCGGATCCAAGCGCCCTCCCCTTGCGACGGGGACAGCTGTGAGTATGGGGCGGGGCTGAACGCGGATCATCCAGAGGCACGTAAAAGTGAGAAGTAGTTGATTTCGCTGGGTTCTATCCCGCGAACGCCGGGGATACAGGTACTTCAATCCCCGTACTTGCCCCCTCCGCGCCTGCGGCGCTCCTCCCCCGAAGGGGGAAGAAGGGCGCGCACCTTCCGCCCCCTCCGGGGGCGGACGACCACGCGACGCGTGGTCAGGTGGGGGCCCGCGGCGGTGGCCGTATTGCTCTCCTAAAGATACCTGACTAAAGTCAGCTAATGTCTCGCCCCGACCTCCAGCAGATCCGCGCCTTCAATCGCCTGGTCACCCAGCGGATCGGGGTGCTGCAGGCCAGCTATCTGGGCCAGGGACGGCCGTTCGGCGAGGCGCGGGTGCTGTTCGAGATCGGCCGGGAGGGCGCTGACGTGCGCGACCTGCGCCAGCGGTTGGACCTGGATTCCGGCTATCTGAGCCGACTGCTGCGAGCCCTCGAACGCCAGGGGCTGGTCGTGGTCGAGAGGTCGACCGCCGACGGCCGGGCGCGGCTGGCGCGGCTGACGGATCAGGGGCGGACCGAGATCGACGCCTATGACGTCCAGTCGGACCGGCTGGCTCAGTCTTTGATCGCGCCGCTGGACGACCGCCAGCGCCGCCGGCTGCTCGAGGCCATGGGCGAGGTCGAACGCCTGCTGCGGGCCTCGGCCGTGACGGTCGAGGTCGTCTCGCCGGGCTCGGCCGACGCCCGCTGGTGCCTGGACCGTTACTTCGCCGAATTGGCCGAGCGTTTCGACAGCGGCTATGACCCCGCCCAGGCCGCGCCGGCCCCCGAGGATCAGTTCGCGCCGCCGAAGGGCTGGTTCGTGGTCGCCCGGCTGGAGGGGCGGCCGGTGGCTTGCGGGGCGCTCAAGCGAGTCGACGCCGACACCGGCGAGATCAAGCGGCTGTGGACCGACCCGACCTCGCGCGGCCTGGGCCTGGGCCGCAAGATGCTGACGACCCTGGAGGCCCTGGGGCGCGAAGCCGGGCTGCGGCGCGTCCGCCTCGACAGCAACGGCGCCCTGACCGAGGCGATCGGCCTCTACGCCAAGGCCGGCTATGAAGAGGTCGAGCGCTTCAACGACGACCCCTACGCCCAGATGTGGTTCGCCAAGACGCTGGGGTGAGTTCGGCGCCCTCGCCGTTGCGAACTTGTTTCCCTCTCCCCTTGCGGGAGAGGGTGGCCCGAAGGGCCGGGTGAGGGGTCGAAGACTGGATCCGCCGCGACAGCGGATCGGCTGGACGCCAAGCCGACAGGACTATCGACCCCTCATCCGTCAGCTTCGCTGACACCTTCTCCCGCAAGGGGAGAAGGAGCCGGAAGGGCCGCCGGCTACCGTCGTGGCGCGCCGACCGGCAGCGTCAAGGTCGCCGGCTTCAGCCCCGGCGCGCTGGCTTGCACCGTCATCGCGCGCCCAGAGCCTTCTCCCCGCACGAACGCCGTCGCTTGGCCACGCCAGGCCTGGCGGGTGGGCGAGGCGAATGGGGTGTGGTCGGTCGGGGCGGCGTTGTCGGCGGCGACCAGACGGCCGGAGCCGCTGACCGAGAAGGTGATCGCCGCGTCCGACGTGGGCGTGACCACGCCCTTGGCGTCGACCACCCGGGCGCGGACGATGGCCAGGTCGTCGAACGTCGAACCCACCGCCTTGTCGTCGGTGACCAGAACTAGGCGGGCGGGCGCGCCGGCCGTCCGCAGCGTATCGCGCGGCCCCGCGCCGCCACGGGTCGCCACCACCTCGCCGGGCGCGAAGGTCACGGCCCATTGGCGCGGCGCGCCGTCGGCGGGCAGGGGCTTGGCGCCCAGGCTCTTGCCGTTCAGCGACACCTCGACCGACGGGCAGTTGCTATAGACCTCGATGGTTTCCGGGTGCGGCGACAGGTCGGCGGGCGTCCAGTCGTCGAGGATCTGAGCCTTGGGGGCAGGGGTGGCGACGGCGATCATGGTCGGCAGGGCCGGGGCGGGACCGGCGCCGTCATTGGGCGGCGGCGGGGCGGCCGGGACGGCGTTGCGCACCACGTGGATGACCGGTTGCTCGGCCCACCAGCCGGCGCGCTGCAGGCCCGAGACCTTCACGTTCCCCGTGCGGTCCAGCAGGCCGGCGGGGTTGTCGATATTGGGCCAGCCGCTGCGATCGGCCTCGCCCAGATAGTCGACGCCGGTCCACAGGAACATGCCGGCATAGGGGGCGTAGTCGCGGACCGCGATCCACGAACCGCGCGCATGGCTGTTCTCGGTCCCGACGATCTTGCGCATCGGCTTGGCGTCGTGGGCGGCCTTCAGCTCGTTCTCGCGATAGTTCTGCCCGACCACGTCCAGCATGTCGGCCAGGCCGTTGGCGTAGTCGCCGGTCACATTGGGGCGGAACAGGCCCATGGTCACCGGCCGCGTGGGATCGGCGGCATGCATCACGGTCAGCAGGCTCTTCAGCGCCGCCTTGGCCTGGACCGGATAGGCGGTGTCGTGGATCTCGTTGCCGGCGCTCCAGATAACCACGCTGGGGTGGTTGCGGTCGCGGCGCAGCATGTCGCGGGCGTCGCGCTTGTGCCAGTCGCCGAAGAACAGGTGATAGTCGCCGGGGGTCTTGGCGACGTTCCACTGGTCGAACAGCTCGTCCATGACCACGAAGCCCATCTGGTCGGCCAGGTCCAGGAACTCGGGCGAGGGCGGGTTGTGGGCGGTGCGGATGGCGTTGACGCCCAGGGCCTTCAGCGCCGTGAAGCGCTGGCGCCAGACGGCCAGGGGTACGGCCGCCCCGACCGCCCCGCCATCGGCGTGCAGGGCCACGCCCTTCAGCTTGAGGTTCTGGCCATTCAGCCAGAAGCCGGTGTCGGCCTCGAACCTGGCCTCGCGGATCCCGAACGGGACGGCTTCGCTGTCGGAAGGCTGGCCGTCGGCGCCGACCACCCGGACGGAGGCTTTGTAGAGGTTTGGACTGTCCAGGTTCCAGAGGCGCGGCGAGGGGATGGAGAGCTCGGCGCTCAGGGTTTCGGTGCGGGCCGGATCGATGGGGGCGGGCGCGACCGACTGGCGGGCGACGACCTTGCCGTCCGGATCGGTGACGACGATCTCGAGCCCGGCCGAGGACGACGTCCGGCCGTCGTTGGTGAGTTCGACGGCGACCTTGGCCGTGGCGCGGTCGGCGCCGATCGACGGCGTGCTGACGAAGACGCCGCCTTGCTCGACATGAACGTCGCCGGTCTCGATCAGGCGGACGCCGCGATAGATCCCCGAGCCGGCGTACCAGCGCGACGAGGGCGCGAACGACGTGTCGGCGCGGATGGCCAGCACATTGGGGCCGTCGGTCTTCAGGAAATCGGTGACGTCGTAGCGCAGGCCGACATAGCCGTTGGGCCGGTAGCCCAGGTGGTGGCCGTTGATCCAGGCGCCGCTGCGCTCCATCACCCCGTCGAGCTCGACGAAGACCCGCCGGCCTGGCGCCGGCCGGACGTCCAGGGTCCTGCGGTACCAGGCGACGCCGGTCGGGAAGAAGCCGCCCGCGCCGCCGGCCCGGACCTTGATGTCGATGGGGCCGGCGATGGCCCAGTCGTGCGGGACCGAGACGGTGGCCCAGCGGGAATCGTCGAGGCCGGCGGTCTCCGCGCCCTCGGGATCGCCCTGGACGAAGCGCCAGCCGTCGGTCAGCGGGGTGACGTGGCGCTCGGCGGCCTGGGCCGCGGGGGCCAGCAGGGCCAGGGCCAGCAGTCCGGCCCTGAGCGCGCGGGCGCGGCGCGGCGCGGCGGCGCCGGTGTAGCCGATGACCATGGACGTCCTCCCAGACCTGCTCACCCGGGATTGGCTGCGCGCCAAGACTCCCACAAAATGAGACATTATTCCATTTGATGGAAATCTAACGTCAGAAGGCCATGGGAGGCAACGGGGAGCGCTCTAGGTCAGTTTCAGGAACAACACCCGCGCGGCGCCATAGTCGCGGGTGTCCAGCAGCTCGAAGCCGTCCAGCGCCGGGTCGGGCTCGCCCCGGCCGCGCTCGAACATCAGGATCGCGCCGGGGGCCAGCCAGCCGCCGGCCTTCAGTTCGGCGACCGCCTTCTCGCCAAGGCCCTTGGCGTAGGGCGGGTCGAGGAAGGCAAGATTGAACGGCGCGCCGGCGCTGGCGGGGCGCAGGCCCAGGTCGGTGGCGTCGCGGCGGTGGACGCGGGTGACGCCGAACAGCTGCATGGCGTCGATGTTCTCGCGGATCGCCCCGCGCGCGGCGTCGTCGGTCTCGACGAACAGGCAGAAGCTGGCGCCCCGCGACAGGGCCTCCAGCCCCAGCGCGCCCGAGCCGGCGAACACGTCGATGACCCGCGCGCCGTGCAGTTCGGGCGCCCAGGCGGCGTGCTCCAGGATGTTGAACACCGCCTGGCGGGCCCGGTCGGAGGTCGGCCGGGTGGCCTCGCCCGACGGGGCGACGATGGCCTTGCCGCGATACTGGCCCGAGACGATGCGCATCAGGCGGCGGCCTGCTCGGCGGCTTCGGCGGCCAGGTGGTATTTGCGCTCGATCCAGGCGCCGGCTCGGGCCAGCACCACCGTCAGGGCCGCCATGACCGCCCAGCCCCAGGCATTGGCGATGCTGAAGAATGCCAGGGCGCACATCATGCCTGGCAGCAGGGCGACCCGGACCAGGACGAACAGCGCCTCGGGCAGGGCGATCGGCTTGGCCAGCTTGCCGACGAACACCGCATAGGCCCACAACACGGCCAGGGCGAAGCCGATCAGCGCCACGTGGGTCAGATAGACCGGAAAGGCTTGGCCGCCCTCCTGCCGCCACAGCAGCTCTGTGCCCAGCGGCAGCAGGCCGATCAAGCCCAGGACGACGAAGTTCAGCGCGTCCAGCACGCCGTTGGCCGAGGCCAGGCGCGAGAAGATCCGACGATGGCTGACCCAATAGATCCCGATCACGCCGAAGCTGACCGCATAGGTGATCAGGTGCGGGGCCATCTGGCGGAAAAGGTCCGGGACGCCGCGCCAGTGATGGGGCGGATGGATCTCGATGGCCAGCAGGGTGATGGCGATGGCGAAGACCGCGTCCGAAAACAGGATCAGCCTGTGCAGGTGCCCCGCGCCGGTGTCGCCGCTCGAATCCTTGTCGCTCATACCTGTCCCCTTACAAGCCGTAACCGGATGTGTGCCGTCCTCCGCGCGCGGCGGCAAGCGCGCGCTTTACAAGATCGCGGTCGCGCCTTCTTAGTCGCGTCGAAGGGGAAGAGGCGATCGGACGATGCGTATGGGCGAAATCCTGGAGGCGGCGAAGCGCTCGCGCTTTCTGGCCGACCTGACGCCCTATGACCGCGACCCGTGGCGGACCGCGTTCGCCGTGCCGGTCGGCGTGCTGGCCGGCGCCGTCGCCGCCTTGGCGGGCGGYGCCTTGGCCATCCTGATCGCCATGCTGATCGTCAGCGGCCTGGACGGCGCGCCCGCCGCCGGCGAGCTGTTCGCGGTGTTCTCCGATCCGAACCTGGCCGAGCCCAGCGGCCGCCAGTCGCTGTTCATCCTGGCGGTGCTGGCCGGGATCAATCTGGGCGCGGCGGTCGGTTTCGTGTTCGCCGCCGGCGCCATCCACCACCGCCGAATCACCGACTACGTCAACCGGAGCGAGCCGGTGCGCTGGCGCCTGCTGCTGGGCGGACTGGTGCTGGTCGGCGTCGTGATGGTCGCGGTCACCGCCGTCGCCGCCCTGGCCGGCGAGGCGATCGACCCGCCGCTGTGGAAGGTCTCGCCCAACCTGGTGGGCCGCAGCCTCTACGCGATCCTGTCGGTCGGCCTGCTGGTCCTGGCCGCCGCCGCCGAGGAGCTGGTGTTCCGGGGCTGGCTGCTCAAGCAGAGCGCGGCCTATGTCCGCGACCCGGTGGTGCTGATGGCCCTGAACGGCCTGCTGTTCGCCGCCATCCACCTGGATCCCAACATCGACGCCTTCCTGGTCCGCGCGGCCATGGGCGCGGGCCTGACCTGGATGGCCCTGCGGCTGGGCGGCATCGAGCTGGGCATCGGCGCCCACGCGGCCAACAACGCCGTGATCCTGCTGCTGCTGCGCCCCATGACCACCCGCCCCGACGCGCCGCACGAGTTCAAGGCCGGGCTGATCGCGAGCGCCCTGGTGGTGCTGGCCGGCTTCATCGGCGTGGCCGAGCTGGCGGTGCGCTGGCCGGCCCTGCGCCGCTGGACTGGGGTCCAGACGCCGGCGACGGCTTAAGCGAAGATCCCTTCTCCCCTTGCGGGAGAAGGTGTCAGCGAAGCTGACGGATGAGGGGTCGATAGTCCTGTCGGCCCGCACCCGGCTTACCCGCCGCAGCGGCGGTCCTGCTCTTCGACCCCTCACCCGACCCGCTTCGCGGGCCACCCTCTCCCGCAAGGGGAGAGGGATGATGATCGTGACCTACCGCTTGGGACCGCCGCGCGGGGCGTTCCCGCGGGGAGCCGGACCCTTGGGACCCGGTCGCGGCGCCGCCTTGCCCGGCTTTTCCGAGACTCGACGCGCCGCGCCCTCCGCCGGGCGGGCTGGCGGCTTGCCGCGCGCGACGGGCTTACGATCGTCGATGAACTTGGTCTCCATCGACTTCGGGGCGCGCTTGGCCTTGGGCTGGGCGATGCCCTTGCTGGCCCCCTTGGCCGAAGCGTGCGGCGAGACCTTCTTTTTCGGCTTGGCCCAGCCGGCTTTGTAGACCGGCTTTTCGGCTTTTTCCGGCGCGTCGGGCTTGATGATGTCGCGATCGGCGCGCGGAACGCCCCGACGCTGGAGGTCGCCGCCGCCCGCCGTGCCCGGCGCCTTCACGGCGTTGGCGATCCCCCCGAACTTCGGGCGGTCGCCGGTCGGCATGTTCTCGGGCGAGACGATGCCTTCCATCAGCTCACGGATCACCCGGGGGCCGATCTCCTCGATCTGGCCGGCCTCCAGGGCCCCGAGGGCGAACGGCCCGTAGGACAGGCGGATCAGGCGATTGACCTTCAGGCCCAGCGCCTCCAGCACCCGCCGGACCTCGCGGTTCTTGCCCTCGGACAACGAGACGGTGATCCAGATGTTCTTGCCGCCGCCAGCCTTGTCGTGGGCCTTGTCGATCTTGGCTTCGATGGCGCCGTACTTGACGCCCTCGACGGTGATCCCGTCCCTCAGGGTGTCGAGCTTGGCCTGGGTGGTGTCGCCGAAGGCCCGGGCGCGATAGCGGCGGACCCAGGCGTTGCTGGGCGTCTCCAGGGCGCGCGACACCTCGCCGTCGTTGGTCAGCAGCAGCAGGCCCTCGGAGTTCAAGTCCAGGCGTCCGATCGAGATCAGGCGCGGCAGCTCCTTCGGCAGCGACTGGAACACCGTCGGCCGGCCCTTGGGGTCGTTGTGGGTGGTCATCAGCCCGGTCGGCTTGTGGTAGCGGAACATCCGCGTCGGCTCGCGCTCGGCCACCAGCTGGCCGTCGACGGTGAGGAAATCACCCGCCTGGACCTTCACCGCCGGAGTGGTCAGCACCTTGCCGTTGATCGCCACGCGACCGGCCTCGATCAGCCGCTCGACCTCGCGCCGCGAGGCCACGCCGGCCCGCGCCAAGGCCTTGGCGACCCGCTCGCCAGGACCGCCGTCGAGCTCGCCGTCTTGAYCGTCGAGTTCAGGCTCGTACAGGGGATCGTGGGGTTTGGTCATTTCAAGCGTCCTTCTCGGGCTGGGCGCATCTCACGATGGGCTCTGGAGCATTTCTCGAAATGCTCCCTCTTTCAACTTGGAGCCCCTCCGGGGCCATAGGGGCTAATGCGCACCGATCTCTCGACGGATCAAGATGAGGCGATGATGCGCCTGGCGCTCGATGCGGCCCGGGCGGCGGCCGAGGCCGGCGAGACGCCCGTGGGCGCGGTGATCCTCGATCCCAAGACCGGCGAGGTGCTGGCCGTCGCCGGCAACGGTCCGATCGGCGCGCACGACCCGACCGCCCACGCCGAGATCGCGGTGATGCGCGCGGCGGCGGCCAAGCTTGCGAACTATCGCCTCACCGACCTGACCCTGGTCGTGACCCTGGAGCCCTGCGCCATGTGCGCCGGCGCGATCAGCCACGCGCGGATCGGACGGGTGGTGTTCGGGGCGCAGGACCCCAAGGGCGGCGCGGTGGTCCATGGCCCAAAGTTCTTCGCCCAACCCACCTGCCACTGGCGGCCGGAGGTGACGGGTGGCGTGCTGGCCGACGAAAGCGCCGAGCTGCTGCGTGGGTTCTTCCGCGCCCGGCGGAAGAGCAAGCCCTCTAGCTGAGCATCGCCGAGCCCAGCAGGACCTTGGAGCCGGACTTGCCCAGCACCTGGTCGGCGGCCTTCTGCAGTTCGCGCGCGACATAGTCGATGTCCGGCGCCGCCCCGCCGCGCAGGCCGGCGGCATAGATCATCAGCACCTGGGCGAAGGCGGCGCGCAGGCGCGGGGTCGAGGCCTGGGCTCGCTTCATCAACGCGGGATCGCGGACCTCCAGGCCCGCCTCCACAGTCATCACGCCCCGGCGGCCGTCGCGGCGCAGCACGATGGCGTTGATCGGGTCCATCGCGAAATAGGTGACGGCCTTTTCTTCCTTCTTGCCTTCGTTAGCGAAGGCGAGGCCGGGGCTCGCGCCCAGAACGGCGGCGAGAAGGAGCGAGGTGATGAGCTGGCGGCGGCGCATGACGCCTTGCTACCGCAACGTGGTTGACGTCCTCTTTACGCCTGCGGGCGCAGTAAGAAGCGTTAACCACGATTCGTCTTCGGCCCCCTGGGCTCGCGGACGTCGCAGGAGGCTGAACTTGGGTCGTTTTTCCCCCAAATCCCTCGATCTGGACGGCAAGGTGATCCTGATCACCGGCGGCACCGGCTCGTTCGGTCGGCGTTTCATCGAAACCGTGCTGCGCCGCTACGCCCCGCGGAAGGTGATCGTCTATTCCCGCGACGAATTGAAGCAGAGCGACATGCAGATGGAGCTGCGCGAGCAGTTCGACGAAGCGACCTACGCCAAACTTCGTTTTTTCCTAGGTGACGTCCGCGACCGCGAGCGCCTGACCCTGGCCTTGCGTGGGGTCGACATCGTGGTCCACGCCGCGGCCCTGAAGCAGGTGCCGGCGGCCGAGTACAATCCGTCCGAGTGCATCCACACCAACGTGCTGGGCGCCGAGAACGTGGTCTGGGCCAGCCTGACCAACCATGTGAAGCAGGTGATCGCCCTGTCGACCGACAAGGCCTGCAACCCGACCAACCTCTACGGCGCGACCAAGCTGGCCTCGGACAAGACCTTCGTGGCCGCCAACAACCTGTCGGGCGATATCGGCACGCGCTTCTGCGTCGTGCGCTACGGCAATGTGGTGGGCTCGCGCGGCAGCGTGGTGCCGCTGTATCGCCGCCTGCTGAGCCAGGGCGCGACCGAGCTGCCGGTCACCGACCCGCGCATGACCCGCTTCTGGATCACCCTGAACGAAGGCGTCGACTTCGTGCTGTCGTCGCTGACCATGATGCGCGGCGGCGAGATCTTCGTGCCGAAGATCCCGTCCATGGCCATGCCCGACCTGGTCAAGGCCATGTCGCCGGACGCCGGCATGAAGGTGGTCGGCATCCGTCCCGGCGAGAAGCTGCACGAGATCATGATCAGCGCCGACGACGCCCGCTCGACCGTCGAGTTCGAGGACCGCTACGCCATCGAGCCCAACTTCGCCGAGTTCGGCCGCACGCCCTACGGCGCGGCGGACGGGGCCAAGCCGGTGGCCGAGGAATTCTCGTACAGCAGCGACAACAACCACGACTGGCTCAGCCCCGAAGGCCTGCTGACCATGCTGGAGGAAAAGGCCGCGCGATGAGCGGCGCCTTCCTCCCCTACGGTCGCCAGACGATCGAGGACGACGACATCGCCGCGGTGGCGCAGGCCCTGCGCGGCGACTACTTGACCACCGGCCCGGCCGTCGAGGCGTTCGAGAGCGCCTTCGCGGAGAAGGTCGGGGCCCGCCATGCCGTCGCCGTCTCGAACGGCACGGCCACCTTGCACCTGGCGATGATGGCCCTGGGGGTTGGCGAGGGCGACGTCTGCGTCGCCCCGTCGGTCACCTTCCTGGCCACCGCCAACTGCGCTCGCTACGTCGGGGCCGAGGTGGTGTTCGCCGACGTCGATCCCGACAGCGGCCTGATGACGCCCGACACGCTGGCCAAGGCCCTGAACGGGGCTCGCGACAAACGCGTCAAGGCCGTGCTGCCCGTGCACCTGCGCGGCGATGTCTGCGATCTGCCGGCCCTGAAGGCCATGGCCAGCGCTTCGGGCGCGGTGCTGGTCGAGGACGCCCCGCACGCCCTGGGCTCGACCGGGACCTTCGGCGGCGTCGCCCATCCGGTCGGCGACGGGGCCTATTCCAGTTTCGCCAGCTTCTCGTTCCACCCGGTCAAGACCCTGGCCACCGGCGAAGGCGGCATGCTGACCACCAACGACGCCGAGCTCGCGGCCAGGGCCCGGCTGCTGCGCTCGCACGGCATGGTGCGCCCGGCCGGCGGCGATCCCTGGTGGTACGAAATGCCGGAACTGGGCTTCAACTACCGCATCCCGGACGTGCTGTGCGCCCTGGGCCTGTCGCAGCTGGCCAAGCTGGACCGCTTCGTGGCCCGCCGCCGCCAGCTGACCGCGCTGTACGCCAAGCTGCTGGCCGAGCGCGCGCCCCGGGCCCGGCTGGCCGCCAGCCCCGCCCATTCCGACCCCGCGCTGCATCTGCTGACCGTGCTGATCGACTTCGAGGCCGAGGGCCTGTCACGCCGCACCGTCGTTGAGAGCCTGAAGGCCCAGGGGATCGGGACCCAGGTCCACTACATCCCGGTTCACCGCCAGCCCTACTACGTCAACCGCCAGGGGCTGGCCGACCTGCCCGGCGCCGACGCCTGGTACGCCCGCTGCCTGACCCTGCCGCTGTATCCGACCATGACCGACGGCGACGTCGAGCGGGTGGTCGACGGGCTGGCGGGGATCCTGGGGTAGTCGCCCCAGATCATTTTCAAATCAAACCACGAACTCGCGTCATCCCGGAAGCGCGTAGCGCTATCCGGGACCCAGGGGCCAAGCGCAGTGCTGCGGCCCCTGGGTCCCGGCTCTACGCTGCGCTTCGGCCGGGATGACGCGAAATTTTACTTCGGAAGAGTGCTCCACCAGCCCGCCGTTGATCGGCGCGATCAGCTGGAAACCGGCGAAACCACCCCCTCAATCGCTCTCGGCCGGAGCCAGGGCGACGTCGACCATGATCTCGGCCGAGATCGCTTCCAGCGCCGCCTGGACGGTGTCGGCCCGCAGCGTCGGCGGCAGGCGCAGGCGCGCGTCCATGTGGAACAGCGGCGCGCCGGAATGCGGCTCGATGCCGAGCCGGGTGTCGAATGCCTCGATATTGGCGCCGAGGCTGCTCAGGACGCCCGTCACCTGGTGCACGATGCCTGGCTGATCCTGGCCGACCAGGCTGAAGCGGACCACCTCGCCCGAAGCGCTGGCGCTCTCGACCGCCGGCGCGATGCGCACCTCCAGCCCCTGGGCGTCCACCTCGCCGACGGCCGCGCGCAGGTGCTCGACGTCGCCGGCGCCCAGCTCGACCAGCACCGAACCCACATACAGCCCGCCCAGCCGGCTGAGATGGCTCTCCAGCCAGTTGCCGCCGGCCGAGAACACCGCCCGCGCCAGCGCCTGGGTCAGGCCGGGCCGGTCGCTGCCGACGACGCTCAAGATCAGGGTGGCCATGGGACGCTCTCGCACGTGGATTTTGGTGGGAGCGAACGAGCCACGGGCGGTTGGCGGCGTCAATGCGGGAGGGGGCGAGATCCCTCTCTCTTAGAGAGAGGGAGGGGCCCGCCGCCGTAGGCGGTGGGAGGGTGAGTGGTTACGGTCTCACCGAACGAGGCGCTCTTTTCCCGACCTCCCTGGCGAAGGTCGGGGCCCAGATTCATCCTGAGTATTTGGGGTGTTTGCGATCCACCGATCGGGCGAGATCACAGGCGTTGGTGGGTTCGATCTGAACCCCGACCTTCGCCGGGGAAGTCGGAGTTTGGAGAGCCAACTCAGTAGACTTGGGTTTCCCGGCCAGCGGTGAAACCACTCACCCTCCCACCGCTTCGCGGCGGGCCCCTCCCTCTCTCTTAGAGAGAGGGAAATTGGGCGCGGCGTTCTCAACGCCGGCTCGTCATCCTCAGCGGACAACCGCCCCTAGGCCGCCTTGCCGACCAGCGTCTTGATCAGGTCCATGGTCTGCGGCGATCCGGCCAGCTGTTCGCGCGAACTGGGGTCGCGGGCCAGTTTCAGCGCTTCGGCTCGGGCCTTGTCGGCCACCGGACCGGTCGGGCCGGACTCGCCCATGGCCAGCTTGGCCAGCAGTTGCAGGCGGTGCGGCAGCGGGGCCGGCGCGCGGACCAGCATGGCCAGCAGGCGCGAGTCGGCCTCGATCAGGGCGCCGATGTCGCCGAGCTTGACGCACAGGGGCTCGTAGTCCTCGCGCACCAGGCCCGAGCGGGTCACCGACCGTTGCAGGCCGGCCAGCTGGCTGAGCTTGGCGACCGGCGAGTCCGGGCCTTGGCGCAATTCCTTTTCGAAGCGCATGGCGCTGATATTGGCGTTCAGCCAGCGGGCGGCGTTGCGCTTGTTGACCGCGCCCATGACGTTCTCGGCCAGGCGGATCAGCATCTTGATCTCTTCGTGGGACGACCGGTCGCGGCCCAGCAGCGCTTCGATGAAGTCGCCGTTCAGCAGGGTCTTGGAGCGGGTCGTGAAGGCGACCTGGATATCCTCGGCCTGCAGGATGCGGCCGGCGGCGGCCGTCAGGCTCATGGCCAGGGCGCGCAGGAACTCGATCTCGGCCTCGGCGTCGGCTGGCTTCAGGCGGCGCACGCCGTTCAGCTCGGTCAGCACGCGCTCGGCGATGGCCTTGCGGACGGTCGGGAAATCGTCGCCGGACAGCCAGACGCTGAGGCGACGGGCGGTGCCCGACAGCTCCGGCATGCAGTTGCGGACGCCGCTTTCGATCCGGATCAGGGCCTCGACCGCGTTGCCGCCGGTCATGCGGGTCATGGCCGCCAGGGTCGAGCCCAGGTCGTCCTTGGTTTCGAGCAGGTCGGCCATGCCGGCCCGCGAGCCGATGATCTCGGCCAGGGGCTGCTCGATTGCGCCCAGGGCGGCGGCGCGGGCGCGCGGTTCCTCCGGCGCGGCGTCGGCCAGGTCCAGCAGGCGGGCGATCTTGTCCGACCAGCTGGTGGCGGGGGCGATCGAGGCGGCGACGCCGGCGCCCAGCAGGAAGTGGCGGTCGGGGTCGGCGACCAGGCGCTCAGCCGCCTTGGCGAAGCCTTCCTTGTCGAGATCCGGCAGGGCCCCCTTCTTGAAGGCCTTCATCAGGTTGGCGACGGTGCGTTCGACCAGGCCCTGGAAGTGGCGGATGATCTCGTGGACGGACTGGCCGCGCGCTTCGGCTTCCGGAATGGCGATCTTCTGCAGGGCGTGCTGCAGGTCGGTGCCGGACGCTTCCAGCTGCTCGACCAGGTCCGGGCGGTGCAGCAGTTCGAACGGGGTGGCCTTGTGCCGCGCCAGCCAGCCTTCCAGCAGGCGGCCGATGCGGTCGCGGGCGTGGGCGGTATAGAGGTCGGCCGGCTGGATGCAGAGCGGATCACGCTCCTCGACATCCTTCTTCGGCTTGCCGCCGTCGACCATGCCCTTGGTGAAGATGGCGATCGACTTGTATTCGCCGGTGTCGGTGTCGAGCGTTTCCTTGCTGACGCGCACGGCGACGGCGCGGCCCTGCTCCAGGACGTCCTCGGCCGTCTGCAACGCGTGGGCGCGGTTTTCCGAGGCGATCTCGAGCGTCCACTGCGCGCCGACTTTCCGCCGGACAAAAAGCTCGTAATGGACTTGGCTCATGCCCGACCCGCTCCAGGAGCATCGACTATGGGATATAAGACCTTAAGGTGAGGTTGAGGCGGCGCGCGCCGGCGGTGTGCTGATACGTTCCTGGGACCAAGACGCCCCAAAGGCGCCTTTCTGGGGCCGTAAAGCGCACTGAGAACCAGGGAAAGCTTTACCGCGCCGCGCGTTGAAGCTGCGTCGGCGGATCGATAAGGTCCGCTGATCTCGAAGGCGAAGGACAAGATCGAATAGATGGCCGCCATCACGCTCATTGACGATGACGAGAACATCGTCGCCTCGGTCTCGCTGGCGCTGGAAAGCCACGGCCATGCGGTGAAGGCCTATTACGACGGAGCCTCGGGTCTCGAGGCCGTCGAGGCCAGCCCGCCGGACCTGGTTATCCTCGACGTGAAGATGCCGCGCATGGACGGCATGGAAGTGCTGCGCCGCCTGCGCCAGACGTCCGAGATCCCGGTGATCATGCTGACGTCCAAGGACGACGAGATCGACGAGATCCTCGGCTTCAACCTCGGCGCCGACGACTACATGCACAAGCCGTTCAGCCAGCGCCTGCTGCTGGAGCGGGTCAAGGCCGTGCTGCGCCGCGCCCGGCCGGACGACGAGGACCTGGCCCCGATGGCCGGCTCGGCCGCCGCCGCGGCGGGCTCCAAGGTCATGAAGCGCGGCAAGCTGACCCTCGACCCGGCCCGCCACGACAGCCTGTGGGACGGCCGGCCGGTGCGCCTGACCGTCACCGAGTTCCTGCTGCTGCAGGCCCTGGCCCAGCGCCCCGGCTTCGTGAAGAGCCGCGACAACCTGATGGACGCCGCCTACGACGATCAGGTCTATGTCGACGACCGCACGATCGACAGCCACATCAAGCGCATGCGCAAGAAGTTCCGTCAGGTCGATCCGGAATTCGACTCCATCGAGACCCTGTACGGCGTTGGCTATCGTTACCGCGAATCCTGATCGCCCTCCGCTCTGGCGACGCCTGCGCTGGCCGCGCGGGTCTCGGCTGGGGCGGCTGATCGTCATCCTGAACGTGCTGGCCCTGACGATCGTGGTCGTCGGGGCCCTCGTACTGAACGAGCTGCGCAGCGGCTTGATCAACGCCCGCATCGACAGCCTGACCACCCAGGGCGAGCTGATCGCCAATGTCATCGACCAGTCGGCGACGGTGGGCGAGCCCGAACCGGCCCTGGATCCCTACACCGCCAGCCAGATCCTGCAGGTGCTGTTCATTCCGCGCTCGCAGCGGGCGCGGCTGTTCGACGCCCAGGGCAAGGCGCTGGCCGATTCGTTCGTGGTCGCCGACCGCGTCGACTGGAAGGTGCTGCCCCCGGCGCGCAAGCCGGGCCAGACCGACGGGCCGCGCAAGACCCCACGCGAGCAGGCCCGCGCCGAACGCGCCCGTCAGGCCTTGGCCGACGAAATCGCCCGCGCCATGAAGGGGCGCCCCGTGGCCGGCACCCGCGTCTCCGAGGACGGCGAGCGGGTGGTGTCGGTGTCGATCCCGATCCAGCACGTCCGGGCCGTCCTGGGCGTCCTGACCCTGGAGGCCGGCGACGTCGACGAGATCATCTCGGCCGAGCGCAAGGCCCTGCTGCCGTTCATCGTGGTGGCCATGACCGCGATCCTGATCTCCAGCGTGCTGCTGCACCGGCTGATCGCCGTGCCCGTCCAGCGCCTGGCCCGGGCCGCCGACCATGTGCGGTTGCAAGGCGCGCGCGCCATCTCCCTGCCCGACCTGGCCCGCCGCCGCGACGAACTGGGCGACCTGTCGCGCTCGCTGGAGGACATGACTCATTCGCTGTCCGAGCGCATGGACGCCATCGAGCGCTTCGCCGCCGACGTGGCCCACGAGATCAAGAACCCGCTGACCTCGATCCGCTCGGCGATCGAGACCCTGGACATCGTCACCGAACCCGCCGCCCGGGCCCGGCTGCTGGCCATCCTGCAACAGGACGTCAACCGGCTGGACCGCCTGGTCACCGACATCTCCAACGCCTCGCGCCTGGACGCGGAGCTGTCGCGCGAGCACCCCAAGGCCCTGGATCTCAACCGCCTGCTGGCCGAGGTGGTCAGCCTCTACGAAGCCCAGCTGCGCCCCGGCGATGCGCCGGGCAGCGTGCGGGTCAGCCTGCACGTCGCCGACCCGGCCCATCCGGCGGTGGTCCTGGCCCGCGAGACGCCGATCGGCCAGGTGTTCCGCAACCTGGTCGACAATGCCCGCTCGTTCAGCCCGGCCAACGGCGAGGTGAGGATCAGCCTGGTGCGCGCCCGCAGCCGCCTGATCGCCACTGTCGAGGACGACGGCCCTGGCATCCCGCCTGACAATCTCGAGACCATCTTCGAACGCTTCTATACCTCGCGCCCCAAGGGCCGGGCGTTCGGGAGCAATTCGGGCCTGGGCCTGTCGATCGCCCGCCAGATCGTCGAGGCGCACGGCGGCGTGATTCGGGCCGAGAATCGCAAGGATATGAGCGGCGCGGTGATCGGCGCCCGCTTTGTCGTCGACCTGCCGGACGCCCACGCATGAGCGAGTCGAACATCCGTCATGCCGGCCTGATCGCCCTGCGCCACGCCGGCTTCTGGCGCGGCGTCCTGATCGAGGGGCCGTCGGGCGCGGGCAAGAGCGACCTGGCCTTGCGCGCCCTCGACGCCGGCTTCCGGCTGGTGGCCGACGACCATACGGTGGTGTTCGTCTCCAGCGGGCGGCTGTGGGGCAAGGCGCCCGAGCCGCTGGCCGGCCTGATCGAAGTCCGCGGCCTGGGCGTGGTCGCCGCCGACGCCCTGCCCTTCGCCGAGATCGTCATGCTCGTCCGCTGCGTCGAGAGCCCGGACGCGGTCGAACGCCTGCCCGATCCGCGCGCCGAGACGATCGCCGGCGTTTCTCTCCCCGTCTTCGACCTGTGGCCGCGAGAACCCGCCGCGCCGGCGAAAATCCGACGCATGATGCAGTCTCTTGGAGTCGCATCCTAACGGGCGTATCAAGGCCGCCCGCGCGACGCTCTCCCGGTCGCGATGGGTATGGGGATCCCGTTTGAGACAACAGGCATGATCGGGCTCGTGATTGTGACGCACGGGCGTCTGGCGGAAGAATTCGTTTCCGCCATGGAGCATGTCGTGGGCCCGCAGGCCGCCGTGAAGGCGATCTGCATCGGCCCGGAAGACGACATGGAACGTCGCCGTTCGGACATTCTGAAGGCTTGCGCCGCCGTCGACGAGAGCGGCGACGGCGTCATCCTGCTGACCGACATGTTCGGCGGCACGCCCAGCAACCTGGCCATCTCGGTGATGGAGCAGACCAAGGCCGAGGTCATCGCCGGCCTCAACCTGCCGATGCTGATCAAGCTGGCCAGCGTGCGCCAGCGCGAGACCCTGCAGGCCTGCGTCGCCCACGCCCAGGAGGCTGGACGCAAGTACATCTCCGTGGCCTCCTACGTGCTCGCCGGAGAAAAGTAACGGGCATGGCCTCACGAACGGTCGAGATCGTCAACGAGCGGGGATTGCACGCCCGGGCCTCGGCCAAGTTCGTGAAAATGGCGTCCGGTTTCGACGCCGAGGTGACGGTCAGCCGCGATGGTTCGTCCGTCGACGCCCGCTCGATCATGGGCCTGATGATGCTGGCGGCCGGCATCGGCTCGACCATCGACATCTCCGCCGAGGGCCCCGAAGCCGGCTCCGCCGTCGAGGCGTTGTGCGAGCTGGTGGCCAACCGGTTCGACGAAGAGCGCTAGGGCGCATCGGAAAGTCTCTGATCACCACGCCTTCGCCCCCACCCGGTTGTCGAGCTGGGCGCGCAGGTTGCTCAGACCCAGCCGGGTGATCCGGTAGGGCCCGCCGTCCTGGCTGGCGATCAGCCGCTTGCGCTTTAGCGACTGGAAGACGCCAACCGTGCAGTCGGTGAGCCGCCAACCGTCGCGGGTGACACATTCGGCCGAGGTGATCCGGCCTTTTTCGTCGTGTTCGAGTTCGATATGGCCGCCCTGAGCCAGGGCGTGCAGCGTCCGTTGCTGCGGTTTGGGAATGTTCAAGGGATTGTCCGAGAGATCGAGGCGCGTGAACGCGCGTCTCCGGGTCTCCTGGAGACCCTCAAGTCTGGACGTGACTCGTCACACCCAGAGCGGAGCGCGCGGGCGGAACGGGCCTAGCGACTTTCGAACCGAGGTTCGGAGCCTGTTAGGCCCGGACCTCACGCACAATCTCGGACATGAACCACACAAGAGAGGTTGGTGCGGGAAGGATGGGGGAAGTTGGCGCGGAGCTCAAGCGGTTCGGCCTTAGCGCCCCCTCCGTCTCGTCGCGTATTCGCGCCGATCCACCTCCCCCGCTGCGCAGGGGAGGAGGGTTTCCTCCTCACCCGTGAAACGGGGGAGGTGGCGCGCTGCGGATACGCAGCGTGACGGAGGGGGCGCTGTGATCCGGCAAATCACACTCATCACGGTTAAGCATTTTCGGAAATCATTAACCGCGAACCTTGGCAGTTCCTTAGTTCGCAGCTGCGAGAACGTGCCCATCAGATTGGTTCGCCAAAACAAGGAACGGGTGGGCATGAAATTCTCGATCGCGATCGCCGCGGGTATCGCCGGCAGCTTCTTCGTCGCTCAGGCCGCGTCGGCCGCCGGCGGTTTCGAAGACCAAATGGGCCGCTGCCTGCAGCAGTTCGCCAACACCCGCGACGCCGCTCAGGTGATGCTGGAATGCACCGCCGACGCCGGCAAGCTGTCGGACTGCAAGGTCGTCGACAACAGCGCGGCTGGTAAGGGCTTCGACAAGGCCGCCATGTGCATCGCCGAAAAGCTGCCGATGGGCGCCAAGACCGGCGCCGTGAAGGTCCCCTTCCGCTTCCCGGGCGGCGCGTAAGTCTTACGCGTCTGCTTCTCGAAGCAAGCCCCCGCCGGTTCCGCCGGCGGGGGCTTTCGCGTTTCTAGAGCAAGTTTCGCTGGGCCGGCTCGACGGTCTCGGGTTCGCCGACCAGCCCTCGCCGGCGCAGTTCGGTCTCGGCGCTGAAGCGGATATTGACGTCGCGCTCCTGGGCCAGTGTCCGCAGCGTCTCCGGAGCGAGCCGATCCCAGGCCTTGCCGCGCTCGGGCCCGGCCGGCACGCGCGGCAGCAGGCCCGGCTCGCGGCTCCAGGCCAGCAGTTGCTCCAAGGACACCGCGTTCAGCATGTCGCGCAGGTGGTGGGCGGTGACATAGGCGTCGGGCAGGGCCCGATGCGCCGGCAGGCCCAGTTCGCGCACCAGGCCCTCGGGATTTCGCTGATAGCGCAGCATCTGGTTGGAAAAGCTCGCCAGATTCGGCCACAGCCGCAGGGCGCATTTCCACGTGCAGATCCAGGGCGCGCCGCCCGTGAAGCGGGGCGTGCAGTAGCGCTGCTCGAACGCCGCGCGATGGGCGGCCAGGGCCTGGACGCCGCCGTCAGGGCGCAGCACGCCGGGCGCGGCGTCCTTCCAGAACGGCGCGCCGGCCACGTCGGCGTCGATGATGTGATGGATCGCCATGGTCTCGGGCGGGATCGGCCGACCGGGATTGACCAGCAGCGCGCCGCGCGCCTCGGCGACGCTCCAGCGGCCGTCGGGGTCCTGGATCACGTCCTGCCAGCCGATCTCGCAGACCTCATGCGGGCCATTGCCGGCGGTCTCGAGGTCGATGACGCGGATGCGGGGCGACGACATCAAGGACATATGGTCGTCGGCGGCCTCGGGTCCAAACGGCCTGGAGGCGCTGCTACTTCTTCGGCTTGGCCGGGGTGGTCTGGGCTACCTTCACCGGCGCGCCTTGCTGGCGGGCGTCGCTGACCAGGCCCGMGCAGTCGGCGTCCTTGGCCTCGCCGGCGGTGATGAAGGGCAGCAGGGCCGCCAACGGGTTGATGATCGAGCCCAGGGCTGCGGCGATGCCGCCCTGGCCGACGGCCTTGCTGGGGTCCAGGCCGATCTTCGGGGCCATGAACGGGCCCTTGATGGTGATCGGGATGAACAGCCGCACCAAACGCGGCTTCTTGCTGTCGCCCTCGATGCGGAAGTCCATCCGCTCGGTTTCGAGATTGATCGTCCCGCGACCGCGCGCCAACACCACGCCGGTGTCGGCCACCAGGTGGTGCGTGGTCATCACGCCGTTCTTGACGTCGAAATCGGCCACGGCGCAGCGCACCGGCGTTTCCTTCTCGCTCTTGGACAGCAGCAGGATCAGGCCCTTGGAGGCGTTGACGCCCAAGAGCTCGGCGAAGGCCTGGCGGATCTGACCGCGCGGCGCGACCAGGGTCATCGAGCCGTCGGCGCTGGCGGCGGCGCGATGGACGCTGTTGCCGAAGCCCGACAGCTTGGCGCGCGCCATGACCGCGCCCTCGATGGCCGGCTTGCCGCCGCTCTGGATCGGGATGAAATCCTCCAGACGAGCATTGGTCAGGCGCAGGTCGACATCGGTGCGCGGAACCTTGGGCCGGGCGTCCAGGCGCACCTTTCCCTTCAGATCGCCGCGCGAGAAGGTGAAGGCCAGCGGGTCCATGGTCAGCACGCCCTTGTCCAGGGCCAGCTCCAGGCTGACCTTGCGTAGCGGCAGGTTGGGGGCGTTCACCGTGTCGGCCCGGTAGCTGACCTTGGCGTCCATGGCCCGCACGCGCTCGACCTGCAGGGTGGCGTCGGGCAGCAGGCGCTGGGTGGCGTCGCGCTGGGCGGCCTCGACCTTCTGGCCGGCCGAGGCGGTCTCGCCGCGCCCGGTGGCCGGGGCGGCGCCGACCAGGCTGCCCAGGTCGTCGAAGTCCAGGCGTCGCGAGCGCAGGTCGGCCTCCAGATACGGCCGCTCGCGCCCGGTCAGCACGAACAGGTCGCCGGCGATGTCGCTGTCGCCGACCCGGCCGGTCATCTTCTCGAAGTCGTAGCGCAGGCCCTTGCGGACCAGATGGCCCGAGACGCGATAGGGCGGGGTGTTGGGCAGGGTCAGGCCGGTCAGGTCGTGCAGGCGGTTCAGGTCGGCGCCCGACACCGTCAGCTGGGTCTCCAGCCGGCCCAGGTCGAACGGCTTGTTGACCTGGCCCTCGGCGGTGATGCGGGTCGAGCCGGCGCGGATCTCGGCGTCGAACGGATAGGGGCGGTCGGGCGAGATGTTCAGCAGCGGTCCGCCGGTGACCTGGGCGACGAAGGCCGACCGGTTCAGGCTGCCCTTGCCCTCCAGCACGAAACGGCCGCCGCGCTCGCCGGCCCGCTCCTGGGCGTTGACCGTCCCGACGAACAAGGCGCCGCGCTGGCGGTCGTCCACCCGCAGGGCCCCGTCATTGATCACGAAGCGCTGGATGGCCGGCAGCTTCAGCGGCTGGTCGGTCTTGCGGGCTCCGAACGTCCAGTTGGCCTTGCCGTCCTGGGCGCGCAGCAGGCGCACGTCGGCCTTGTCGATGGCCAGGAACGGCAGGATCATCTGGCCGCGCAGCAGCGGCAGGATCTTGACCTGGAAGGCGATCCGCTGGACGCGGGCCATCGGCGACGGATCGGGATCGACCGTCCTGGCCCAGGCCGGCTGGCCGATCCGGACGCCATAGGCCTCGACCTTGGGCGAGAACGACCAGGGATGGACCCGCAGGTCGCCGGTGATCGCCACCTCGCGCTGCATCTGGGCCGAGGCGTAGCGGCCGACCGGGCCGCGCAGCCAGTTCCAGTCGAAGATCACCAGGAAGGCCACGACCGCCGCGACCAGCGCCAGGGCCGCGCCGATGCCGATCAGGGCGCGGCGCGACGGCCTACGGAAGGGCTTCCGAGGCGGCCTGGGCTCGAGGATGGCGTCGGCGGTCGACAGGATCGTGGCTCCGGTTGATCCCTGCGTAACGCATGGGGCCGGCAGTCCCGTTCCAATTTGGCGCTAGGTGGCCGCTAGGCGGACCGCGTCAGTACACCAGCCCGATGCTGCTGACGGCGGCCGCGGCCACCACGAAGATGGCGATGGCCACCAGTTCATAGATCTTGAAGAGCGGTCGGCTCGGTGTGCGCATGGTTAGTTTCCCCCGTCCCATTTTGGTGCGTGTCTCCACGTCCGGCGCAAGGGCGGCGCCACCCGGATCGGGCTAAGGCCTCTTTCCGGGCCAGATCAGGTAACCGGCTTCGTCGCGGCCCGCGGCGACGTAACCGTACGCATAGGACGACGCATAGCTGTCGACCGGGCCCCCACGACCCTGGTCATAGCCGTCGCCATATGCGCGGACTCTCTCGTGTTCGTATTCCTCGACCCGTTGTTCGTAGCGGGCGTCGTGCTGTCGCCGTTCGCCATAGCGGTCGCCGGCGTCAAAATTGTAACGGGGCGGGCCGCCGAGCAGCCCCTCGTCGCGGCGCGTCTCGACCTCGAGCCGGCCGCGGCCGTAGCCCCACTGGTCGTAATGGGCCCAGTCGCGATCGGGGTCGCATTCGACGCGGTCCCAGCGATAGGCGCCGCCCGGGCCGGTCACGCGTCGCGTGACGCAGTCGCCGGGTCCCGAATTGGCCGGCAGCAGCTCCGGATCCATCGGCAGGCCGACGCCGCCCTGGCGCGATCCGGCCGTGACGGGCGCGGCCGCCAGGCTGGCGGCGGCAAGGGCGAGGACGGTAAGCGGGCGAAGAAACGACATGGGCGGCTCCGGAGAGCGTTAACAAAACACTAACGGCGCGGAGGTGAGCATGGTTTCGCCCGTCGCGCGAGCGTCACCATGGACTTTCGCTTTCCCTCGCCGTTCCGCGCGGCTAGCGTCTAGTCAAACAACTGTTCGAGGGGGCGGCGATGGCGATCGAGGCGGTGATCTGGGACTTCGGCGGCGTGTTCACCACCTCGCCATTCGAGGCCTTCCGCCGCTACGAGATCGCGCGGGGCCTGCCCGAGAACTTCATCCGCGCGGTCAACGCCGCCGATCCGGACGCCAACGCCTGGGCCCGGTTCGAGCGGGCCGAGATCGACGCCGCCGCCTTCGATACCCTGTTCCTCGCGGAGGCCACGCGGCGGGGCCATGCCGTGCGCGGCGCCGAGGTCCTGCCGCTGCTGTACGGCGATCTGCGGCCCAGGGTCGTGGATGCGCTGAGGGCCTGCAAGGCGCGGTTCAAGGTCGGCTGCATCACCAACAACGTCCCGACCGGCCACGGGCCCGGCATGGCCCAGAACGCCGACAAGGCCCTGGCGGTCGGCGAGATCATGGCCCTGTTCGACGCGGTGATCGAAAGCTCCAAGACCGGCGTCCGCAAGCCCGACCCGCGCATCTACCAGATGATGTGCGCGCTGCTGGGCGTCGCGCCGGAAGCCTGCGTCTATCTCGACGACCTGGGGATCAACTGCAAGCCGGCGGCGGCGCTGGGCATGACCGCCATCAAGGTCTCCAGCGAAGCCCAACTGCTCGCCGACCTTGCCGAAGCGACAAGATTGGCGTTCTGAGGGAGAAACGGATTCCCTCGGAGGAAACATGTCCCGCCCCAGGATCGGCGCCGCCGCCGCGATCGCCCAGCTCTCCGGCTGGAGCGCCGCGCCGGACCACAAGGACGCCATCGCCAAGACTTATCGGTTCGCCGACTTCAACGCGGCGTTCGGCTTCATGACCCGCGTGGCCCTGATGGCCGACAAGCTCGACCACCATCCGGAGTGGTTCAACGTCTACAACCGCGTCGAGGTGCTGCTGACGACGCACGACGCGGACGGGGTGACGGACCTGGACGTGACGTTGGCGAGGTTCATGGACGGGGTGGCGGGGTAAGCGCCGGACGCCCCCTCCGTCTCGCCGCGTATTCGCGGCGATCCACCTCCCCCGTTTCACGGGTGAGGAGGGGCGGCTTCCTCCTCCCTTGCGAAGCGGGGGAGGTGGCGCGATGCGGATACGCATCGTGACGGAGGGGGCGTTCCACATAGTTCTTCCCTCCCGCCCCATCCCGGTTCAAACTACCGTTTGAAAAATAATCGGGAGGACGCCGCAAATGGCGCAGAGCACGGGCCGGGTCGCCGGCAAGAAGGCCTTCATCACTGGCGGGGCTCAAGGGCTGGGCGCGGCGGCGGGCCGGATGCTGGCCAAGGAAGGCGCCAAGGTCGCGCTGGCCGACCTGAACCTGGCCGGGGCCCAGGCCGTGGCCGACGAGATCAACGCCGCGCACGGGGCGGGCACGGCCTTCGCCTATCAGCTGGACGTCACCCAGGAAGACCAGTGGATCGAGATCCTGGAAAAGGCCTCGGAGGCCATGGGCGGCCTGTCGGTGCTGGTCAACAATGCCGGCATCGGCGGTGACGGGCCCATCGAGAGCCTGGATTTCGACCTCTGGAAGAAGGTGATGTCGGTCAATGTCGACTCGGTCTTCCTGGGCGCCAAGCACGCCCTGACCCACATGCGGGCCCACCAGCCCGGCTCGATCATCAACCTCTCCTCGATCGCCGGCTTGATCGCCAATGGCAACTCACCGGCCTACAACGCCTCCAAGGCGGCGGTCTGGCTGCTCAGCAAGAACATCGCGCTGTACTGCGCCAAGATGAAGCTCGACATCCGCTCGAACTCCATCCACCCGACCTTCATTGACACGCCGATCCTGGACGGGTTTTCGGCGCGGTTCGGCAAGGAAGAGGCCTTCGCCAAACTGGCGCGGCAGGTGCCGCTGGGCCGCATCGGCGAGCCGAACGACATCGCCAACGCGGTTCTCTACCTGGCCAGCGACGAGAGCAAGTTCATGACCGGCGCCGAGATCAAGGTCGACGGCGGCATTTCGGCGATGTGACGGTAGAGGCTGTCATCCCGGCCAAGCGCGTCAGCGCGCCGAGCCGGGACCGCGGCATGCGCCGGCGTTTCCGGCGGTCCCGGATCGGCCTTTCAGGCCGTCCGGGATGACACTGAAAAAGTCAGCGCGGCGCTCTTTTCGCCAAAATCCGCTGCAGCGTGCGCCGGTGCATGTTCAGCCGGCGCGCCGTTTCCGAGACGTTGTGGCCGCACATCTCGTAAACGCGCTGGATGTGCTCCCACCGCACGCGGTCGGCGCTCATCGGGTTTTCCGGCGGCACCGGGGCGGCGTCCTTGGCGGCCAGCAGGGCGCGGGCCACGTCGTCGGCGTCGGCGGGCTTGGACAGATAGTCGACCACCCCCGCCTTCACGGCCGCCACGGCGGTGGCGATGTTGCCATAGCCGGTCAGCATGATGACCTTGGCGTCGGGCCGGGCGTCACGCACCGCCTCGACCACCTTCAGGCCGGAACCGTCCTCCAGCCGCATGTCCAGCACGGCGTGAGCCGGTGCGGCCCCGCGCAGGATGGTCAGGGCCTCGGCGACGGAAGCGGCCAGCGTCACCTCGAACCCACGCTGCTCCAGCGCGCGTCCGAGCCGGGTCCGCAGGGGTCCGTCATCGTCCAACAGCAGCAGTGTCTTGTCCGGCAGCGCCGAAACCAGCTCGCCAATATCCGCCATGAAGTCAGCCCCTCCCCGGGCCAATACTCAGCAGGCCAATAAACAACCTATACTTTCGTGCTTGCGGACAAGACTCAAGCCCCCTCTTGCGCGCGAACAAAATCAGGCCCCCGTATAGCCGGGCGCTTCGAGCGCCGGCCGAGGCCAGCGCGCCGAAACAACCGCGCCGCCACGGCGTCCATTACGGAAATCCACGGTCGCCCCGGTTCGTTCCAGAAGAGTCTTGGCGATGAAGAAGCCAAGGCCCATGCCGATATGGCCGGTGCGGGACCCTTCCGCCCCCGGACGGGTGGTCACATAGGGTTCGCCCAGCTTGGCCAGCACCTCGGGCGAGAAGCCGGGGCCGTCGTCGCGAGCCTCGATGACGATGTAGCGGGCGTCGAAGCGGGCGATGACGATCACCTCGCCGCGGGCGAAATCGACGGCGTTCTCGACGATCGAGGTCATGGCGTGAATGATTTCTGGGCGCCGCCAGATGTCGGGGGCGGTCTCGCCGGACGGACCGTTGACCACGGCCTCGACCCGGATGCCGTGCACCATGTGCGGCTCGATCACGTCCTGGACCAGCTGGACCAGGCTCATGCGCTCGTGCACCGCGTCGGTGGCCTCGGGCATTTCGGTCAGGCGCTGCAGGATCTCGCGGCAGCGGGCGGCCTGGCCGATCAGCAGTTCGGCGTCCTCGCGGACCTCCTCGCTGGTGGCGTTGCGGGCCATCTCGCGGGAAACGACCGAGATGGTGGCCAGCGGCGTGCCCAGCTCGTGGGCGGCGGCCGCGGCCAGGGCGCCCAGGGCCGACAGCCGCTGTTCGCGGGCCAGCACGGTCTCGGTGACGTTCAGGGCCAGCTCCATCCGCGCGGACTCGCTGGCGGCCTGCCAAGCGTAGGCGGCGGTGATGACGATGCCGAAGATCCGTGCGGCGACGATGCTCCATAGCATCAGCGGGCTGGGCCCGACGGGCGGGGCGGCGCCGGCCAGGGTCGGCAGCGGCATGTGGAACAGGGCCAGCATCACCGACGACAGGATGGCCAGCAGCCCCAGGCCCATCGCATAGCGCGCCGGCAGGGTGGCCGCCGCCAGAGTCACCGGGGCGATCAACAGCAGCGAGAACGGGTTCAGCGCTCCGCCGGTCAGGTACAGCAGGCCCGACAGCTGTAGGATGTCGAAGGCGATCTGGGCGGTGGCCTCGCCGTCACGGGCCAGGCGCTGGCCGCTGGAGGCCAGGCCCAGCAGCACGTTCAGCCAGGCCGCCAAGGCGATCAGGGTGAAGCACAGCGCCCACGGGACTTGCAGTTTCAGCGCTAGGCCGGCGACCAGTAGGACGGCGGTCTGGCCCACCACCGACAGCCACCGTTGGGCCAGCAGGGTGCGAACCCTTAAGCGTCCACGGCGAAGCCCAGGCGCGGTCCAGGACCAGGCGTCGTCTTGCGCCGGTTCTTCGCCCGGCTTATCGAGCCCCTTGTGACGTTGATCATCGGGCGCTCTAGCGAACGAAACGTCAGCCATATCCGCAAGATTGTCCATATTCTCGCGCGTGGCGAGAGTAAAAGATCGGGCAAGAGTAAAAGGATGAAATGCACATGCCGCGTCACCGCCTTGTCCTGATCCTGGCCTGCCTGGTCGGCCTCGCGGTTACGGCGGGGCTGGCCTGGAACGCGGGCGTCTTCAAGTCGCAACCGACCGCCGCCGTCGGCGGGCCGTTCCAGCTGGTCGACCAGAACGGGGCCCCGGCCACGGAGAAGGGGCTGAAGGGGAAATGGAGCGCGGTGTTCTTTGGTTTCACCTACTGCCCCGACGTCTGCCCCGGCACGCTGCAGGGCCTGGCGGCGGCCACCGACCAATTGGGCCCCAAGGCCAAGGACTTCCAGATCGTCTTCATCTCGATAGATCCGGGCCGCGACACCGCCGCCCAGATGAAGACCTATCTGTCGGCCGACTATGTCCCGAAATCGACGATCGGCCTGACCGGCTCGCAGGAGCAGGTCGCGGCGGCGGCCAAGGCCTACAAGGTCTATTACGCCAAGGTCGGCGACGGTCCGGGCTACACCATGGACCACTCGACCGCGATCTACCTGATGGACCCCAAGGGCCGCTTCAAGACGGTGATCCCCTACAACCTGCCGCCCGACGAGATCGCCCGCCGCGTCAAGGACGCGATGCGCGAGGGGTGAGAGCCGGTCGCGGCTGACTTGGAAGTGGTCATGAAAAGGCCTCGACCTCACACCGCCTTCCTGGGCCCTGTGCCCAGGACCCAGGGTTCAGATTCAACGGAATTGAGGCTGAGTTCACGGTCTTTCGGCCGCACAGATCCAAAGAGGCCGCACCTGCCTCGAACATGGATCCTGGGCACAAGGCCCAGGAAGGCAGCGGGATCTGTATCTGCCCAGATGAATTCCGACAGGCCCGATCGCTCACCCCCGCAGGATCTTCGCCATCGCCTTGCCCTTGGCCAGCTCGTCGATGAGCTTGTCGAGATAGCGGATCTCGCGCATCAGCGGATCGGCGATGTCTTCGACGCGGACGCCGCAGACCACGCCCTTGATCTCGGCGCGCGCGGGGTTCAGGGCGGGGGCCTGGGCGAAGAAGGTCTCGAAGTCGGTCTTGTCGGCGAGGTGCGCCTGGAAGGCTTCCGAGGTGAAGCCGGTCAGCCAGAGGATGATCTCGTCGACCTCGGCCCGGGTGCGGCCCTTCCGCTCCGCCTTGGCGACGTAAAGCGGATAAACGCTGGCGAAGCTGGTGGTGTAGATCCGGTGGGTCATCGCGATCGATCCGCTGGGGCCTGCGTTCACCGTTAGCACCGCCCACCCAAGCCGCGAAGGACGGGAGCGCTACCACCCCCACGTGAAGCGACGCTGTGCCGCGCCGCAAAAAGTCGTGAAAGAGTGGACTTCCTTAGGCTTCGACGTGCTATGTTGCGATGCAACATCGCGAGTGCGCCATGCTCTACGCCCTACATGAGGCGGCCTATTACGCCTCGACTCCCATGCGCCTGGCGGCGCTGGCGGCCCGGAACTTCTGGGGATCGCCGCTGAATCCGGCCGGGGACTCGGCCCTCGGGCGGCGGATGCACGCCGGCGCGGATCTGTTCGCCAACATCACCCGCCGCTACGGCAAGCCGCGCTGGAACATCGACTCGATCAAGGTCGGCCAGGTCGACGTCCGGGTGCGTCCGACCGTGGTCTGGGAAAGCCCCTGGGCGCGGGTCATCCAGTTCGACCGCGACATGGCCGACATGCGCCGGGCCGGCAAGTTCTCGCTGGATCCGGCCGTGCTGATCGTCGCCCCACTGTCGGGCCACTACGCCACCCTGTTGCGCGGCACGGTCGAGGCGTTCCTGCCCGACCACGCCGTCTTCATCGTCGACTGGGTCAACGCCCGTGACGTCTCGGTGCTGGAAGGCCGCTTCGACTTCCACGACTATATCGACCACATCATCCAGATGCTGTCGGTGCTGGGGCCGCGCCCGAACGTGGTGGCCGTCTGCCAGCCTGGGCCGCCGGTCCTGGCCGCCGCCGCCCTGATGGCCGAGCAGAACCACCCTTCGCGTCCGGCCAGCATGACCTTCATGGGCTCGCCGATCGACGCGCGCCTGTCGCCGACCGTCACCAACCAGCTGGCCGAGGAAAAGCCGTTCACCTGGTTCCAGTCGAACATGATCTACACCGTGCCGCCGCCCTATCCGGGCGCGGGCCGGCGCGTCTATCCGGGCTTCGTCCAGCTGGCCAGCTTCATGAGCATGAACGCCGAGCGCCACCAGGAAGCCCACCGCCGCTACTTCAACGACCTGGTGAAGGGCGACGGCGACAGCGCCGACAAGCACCTGGAGTTCTACGACGAGTATCTGTCGGTCCTGGACCTGACGGAAGAGTTCTACCTCCAGACCATCGACATCGTCTTCCAGCAGTACCTGCTGCCCAAGGGCGAGCTGATGCATCGCGGCGAGCGGGTGAAACCCGAGGCGATCACCGACATCGGCCTGATGACGGTCGAGGGCGAGAACGACGACATCTCCGGCATCGGCCAGACCCAGGCCGCCCACGGCCTGTGCGCGAACATCCCCGAGGATCTGAAGCTGGACTATGTGCAGCCCGACGTCGGCCACTACGGCGTGTTCAACGGCCGCCGGTTCCGCGAGGAGATCTATCCGCGCGTGCGGGCCTTCATCCGCAAATGCGATCCGAACTTCGCCGAAGAGGCTTGAGGCCAGGCGTCACAGACGCTTGCAGCCAGCCCCGGCYGTTGGCCGGGGCCCTTCAAGTAAGAATAGGCCGCTTGCGGCCAGGCTCGGCGCACACGATCTTAGGGCCCGATGTTCGCGCTCAAGGCCCAACGCTTTTCCGACGGTGATCGACTGGAGATCGGCGGCTGGCCGGTTCGCCTGCGGGTGGACGGCCGGGCGCGGCGGATCTCGCTGCGCGTCGACCGGGCCAAGTCCGAGATCGTCGCCCTGGCCCCCACGCCCCGCCGCCTGAACGAGGCCGTGGCCTTCGCTCAGGAAAAATCCGGCTGGATCGCCAAGCAGCTGGCCGCTCTGCCCGAGCGGATGAGCGTCGCGCCCGGTGGGATCCTGCGCCTCTACGGCCAGCCCTATCGGCTGGAGGTCGGTTCCGGCCGGGCCCGTATCGACGGCGACCGCATCATCGCGCCCGACGACGCCAACTGGGGTCTGAAAGTGGTCCGCCTGGCCAAGCGCCAGGCTCTGACGGTACTGACCGAGCGCACCGCCGTCCACGCGGCCGCCCTGAACCGGCCGATGCCCTCGGTGGCGATCGCCGATCCGAAGGCGCGCTGGGGCTCGTGCCGGCCGGCCACGCCGCGCGCGCCGGCGGCGATCCGCTACAGCTGGCGGCTGATCCTGGCCCCGGCGGCGGTGGCCGACTATGTCGTCGCCCACGAATGCGCCCACCTGATCGAGGCCAATCACGGGCCGCACTTCTGGGCGCTGTGCCACCAGCTGGTCGGCGACCCCGCGCCGCATCGCGCGTGGCTGAGAGCGCACGCGGCGGAGCTGCACGCGATCGGGGCTTAGGGTCCAAAAATCCTCCCCCCAGCGGGGGAGGCGGCCGAAGGCCGGAGGGGGAAGTTCGGGCTATCCGGGTTCTTCCCCCTCCGTCGGCTTCGCCGACACCTCCCCCGCGAGGGGGAGGATTGAGTTCTCAGATCTTAATAAGGCAGCTGGTCGGCCGGCGGCGGCGCGCCCTGCGGGGTTTCGGCGGCCGGGCCTTCGGGCGTCGGGGCCGGATCGATCAGGTCGCCGATCGGGTCGGTCGGCGCGATCGGCGGAGGCTCGACCACGCCGCCGGGGATCGGGGTGGCCTTCAGGCGCGGCAGGGCGGCGGCCATGAAGGTGCGCCAGACCTCGGCGGGGGCGCCGCCGCCGGTGACCCGCTTCATCGGGGTGTTGTCGTCCTTGCCGGTCCAGACGGCGGTGACAAARCCGCCGGTGTAGCCGACGAACCAGGCGTCCTTGTAGTCGCTGGTCGTGCCGGTCTTGCCGGCGATGTCGTAGCCGGCGACCTTGGCGCGCGTGCCGGTGCCCGCGGCCACGACCTGGCGCATCATCTGGTTCATGTATTGCAGGGCCGGCGAGCCGATCACCGCCGAGCGGGCCTGCTTCTCGACGCTGTGGTCGTACAGCACCTTGCCGCTGGCGGTGCGGATGCGCTCGATGCCGTAGCCCTTGGCCAGGAAGCCGCCGTTCGAGAACGGGGCGTAGGCCTGGGCCATCTCCATCGGCGAGACCTCGACCGCGCCCAGGGCCATCGACGGGTCCAGCTGGATCTTGCTGGTGATGCCCAGGCGCCGGGCGGTGGCGGCGACGTTGCTGGTGCCGACCTCGTTGGCCAGGCGCGCGGCGACTGTGTTGATCGACTGGGACAGGGCCGTCTGCAGGGTCATCGGACCCAGGTACTTGTTGGTGTAGTTCTTCGGCTCCCAATTGCCGATCTTGACCGGCTCGTCGACGACCATCACCGACGGGTTGCGGCCCTGTTCCATGGCGGTCAGGTAGACGAACGGCTTGAAGGCCGAGCCGGCCTGGCGGCGGGCGGTGGTGGCGCGGTCGAACTGGCTGTCGGCGTAGTCGGCCCCGCCGACATAGGCGCGGATGCGGCCTTCGCCGTCGATGGCCACCAGGGCCGCCTGCTGCACGCCTTGAGCTCCGTGGCCCTCGACGCCCAGCTTCACGGCGCGTTCGGCCGAGACCTGGATCGGCAGGTCCAGCGTGGTCTCGACCACCAGGTCCTCGGTCGGTTCGCCGACCAGCGAGCGGACCTGGGCGTCGATGAAGTCGGTGAAATACTGGGCGCGCTGGTTGGCCAGGGTGGCCGAGACCTGCACGGGGGTGCGGAAGGCTTCGTCGCGCTCGTCGGCGGTGATGGCCTTGATGCGCACCATCTCGTCCAGGACGATCGTGGCGCGGCGGGCGGCGCGGTCCTTGGCAGAGACCGGCGAATAGCGGGCCGGGCCCTTCATCATGCCGGCCAGCAGAGCGGCCTCGCCGATGGTCAGCTGGTCGGCGGGCTTGTTGAAATAGCGCTGCGAGGCGGCCTCGATGCCGTAGGCGCCAGCCCCGAAATAGACCCGGTTCATGTACAGGGCCAGGATCTGCTTCTTGGAGAACTTCATCTCCAGCCAGACGGCCAGGATCAGCTCCTGGGCCTTGCGCCGGTAGTTCTGAGCCGGGCTCAGGAACAGGTTGCGGGCCAGCTGCTGGGTGATGGTCGAGCCGCCGCGCTGGGGGCCGTCATGGGTGGCGTTCCACGCCAGCGACCGCATGATGCCCCAGGGGTTGAAGCCGAAGTGGTGATAGAACTGGCGGTCCTCGATCGCCACGAAGGCGGCCGGCACGTATTTCGGCAGGGCGTCGATATCGACCGGCGGCGCGTACTGGCTGCCGCGCACGGCCAGCAGGGCGCCCGAGCGATCCAGATAGTTGATCGAGGGCTGACGCTTGACGTCGTAGAGCTTGGACGTGTCCGGCAAGTCGCTGGCGAACACCGCGAAGAAGGCGACCACGAAGATCAGACCCCAGACGCCCAGCACCGTGCCCCAATAGACCAGGGCCTGGAGCGGGGTGCGCTGCGGCTTGGCCGCCTTGTTCCCGCCGAAAGGTCCGTTCGCCATGGTCGTCCTGTATCCTGCGCGCCTTGTGAAGCGCGTTCGGTTTAGCCCAAGCCCACACAACGCGCGACAAGATTGACGAGAAGTGAACGAAGCTTAAGGCGCGCTTGTGGCGGCGGTCTCTTGGCGCCATGTTGCCACCTATAATTGAGGAAACAAACAGCGAACGATCATGACGTCCTTGGCCTCGTCACAAGCGGTCCCCGAAGTCGTCCCGTCCGGCTTGGCCTGGCCGTCCGAGGCTGCCAAAAGAACCCCCGTGTACGTTCCTCCCGATTCTCCCCAGCTCGACCATGCCCGCGACGTTCTGCGGCGCACGTTCGGCCACGCCGACTTCCGAGGCATGCAGGCCGGGGTGATCAACGAGCTGCTGGACGGTCGCAGCGCCATGGCCGTGCTGCCGACCGGCGGCGGCAAGAGCCTGTGCTACCAGATCCCGTCCCTGATCCGGCCCGGCCTGGGCCTGGTGATCTCGCCGCTGATCGCCCTGATGGCCGACCAGGTCCAGGGCCTGCGCCAGGCGGGTGTGGCCGCCGAGCGGCTGGACAGCAACGTCTCGATGGACGAGCGCGCCGACATCTGGCGGCGCATCGACGCCGGCGAAGTGGACATGCTCTATCTGTCGCCGGAAGGCCTGATGCAGCCGTGGATGCTGGACCGCCTGTCCCGCACGCCGCTGGCCCTGGTCGCGGTCGACGAGGCCCACTGCGTCAGCCAGTGGGGCCACGACTTCCGGCCCGAATACCGGATGATGGGGCGGCTGGCCGAGCTGTTCCCGAACGTCCCGCGCCTGGCGGTCACCGCCACGGCCGACGCCCGCACCCGCGACGACATCCGCGCCGAACTGCGCCTGCAGGGCGCGGCCGAGTTCGTCGACAGCTTCGCCCGCCCCGAGCTGGCGCTGTTCGCCGAGCGCAAGCGCGGCAAGGGCCATGACCGGGTGGTCGAACTGGTTCTGGAACGTCCCGGCCGGGCGGGCGTAATCTATGCCGGCAGCCGCGACTCCACCGAGAAACTGGCCGAGAAGCTGAACGCCGAGGGCGTGCCGGCCGTGGCCTACCATGCCGGCCTGGACAAGGCCGTCCGCRCCCGCCGGCTGGAGGACTTCCTGGAGGCCGACGCGGCGGTGATGGTGGCGACCATCGCGTTCGGCATGGGCGTCGACAAGCCCGACGTCCGCTTCGTGATCCACGCCGACCCGCCGGCCGCCATCGAGGCCTATTGGCAGGAGGTCGGCCGCGCCGGCCGCGACGGCCAGCCGGCCGAGGGCATCACTCTGTACGGCTCGGCCGACATGGCCTGGGCCGGCCGCCGGATCGAGACCAAGGACGCGCCCGACGAGGTCAAGCAGGCCCAGTCACGTAAGCTGCGCCAGTTCTACGCCATGCTGGAGGGCGTCACCTGCCGCGCCGCCGCCGTCCGCCGCTATTTTGGCGAGGAGGGCGTGGACCGCTGCGGCGTCTGCGACATCTGCGTCGCGCCGCCGACCGGGATCGACGCCACCCAGGCGGCGCAAAAGGCCCTGTCGGCCGTCCACCGCATGGGTGGCCGGTTCGGGCGCGGGCGGCTGATCGAGCACCTGCTGGGCAAGACCAAGGACGTCACGCCGCAGGAGGCCCAGCTGCCGACCTTCGGCATCGGCCGCGAGCTCAGCCAGCCGGTCTGGCGCGACCTGTTCGACACCTTGATCTTCGAGGGCCTGCTGCGCGAGGACCCCAACGACGGCCGGCCGCTGATCGGGCTGGGCGACGTCGAGGGCGTGCGCCAGGTCTATCGCAGCGAGCGGCGGGTGGCCCTGCGGCAGATGGTCGAGGCCCCCGAGAGCGGCGGCCGGGCCGGCGGGGCCCAGCGCAAGCGCCGCGAGGGCAAGGCCCTGACCATTCCGGCCGAGAACCAGGTGCTGTTCGAGGCGCTGCGGTCGTGGCGCAAGGAGCAGGCCCAGGCCCAGCACGTGCCGCCCTATGTCATCTTCCACGACGCCACCCTGGCCGAGATCGCCGCCGCGCGTCCGGTCACCCTGGCGGCCCTGGGCAAGGCCGGCGGCGTGGGCCAAGGCAAGCTGGATCGCTACGGCGAAGCGGTTTTGAAGGTCGTGCGGGAGAACTAAACCGGCCGCCGGGTGTTGGTAGCGGGTCAAGCCGAGGAGCTTCCCCATGACTGACCTGACCAGCCCCTACCCGACGGACACCTCGTCGGTCGCCGCCGCCGCCGATGGCGTCAAGACCGCGGCCGCCGAAAAGACCAAGCGCGCCAAGGAAGCGGTCAGCAAGGCCGTGAAGTCCGCGCGCGAGACCGCCACCGAAGTGGCCCAGCAAACCCGCACCTTCGCGGCCGAGAAGGCCAAGGTCGGCGCGGCCTGGACCAGCGAGAAGGCCAAGGTGGCCCACACCGCCGCCGAGGAGCACCCGATCGGCGTGGCCGTCGGCGCCTTCGCGATCGGGCTGGGCATCGGTTTCCTGATCGCCCGCAATCTCGACTAATTGACCTACAAGCTTAGACGCTCGGCCTGCACGCCCGCCGCCCGCAAGGCGGCGAGGCGCGCGAACGCCAGCGTCAGGGCCTTACGGCGCGCCGGCGCCAGGGGCGTGAGCGGCGCCTCGCGCAGGACCGCGCCGCCGAAACCGTCGGCGACCACCAGGCCGGGCTCTTCGGGCAGGACGCCGTCGGGAAAGTGCGGCGCGACGGCGAAATAGAAGGCGTCGCAATAGGGCGCGTACTCGCCCCACTTCCGGTCGACCCGGAAGTCCTCCAGTCCCGACTTCACCTCGACGATCAGCACGTCCCCTTTGGGGCCTAGCGCCATCAGATCGGCGCGGCGTCCGTTCGGCAAGGTCACCTCGGCCAGCGGCGCATAGCCAAGGTCGACAAGCAGCCGCGCGGCCCCCCGCGTTACAGTCAGGGTGGTCTCGGGGCGGCTCTGGAGTTCGATGATCACGTCCATCGCCCCAATATTGTTCCAGCTTTGTTCGCGGATCAAGATGGCCGATCTTGACCATTATCTTTCGACGCCTAGGGTCGCCCGCATGATCCGCTCGACCCTCGCGCTGCTCGCGCTCGCCCTCACCCTTCCCCTGACGGCGTTTGAGGCCCAGGCCGCCGACTGGCCGACGAAGGAGGGCGACTTCATCGTCCGCGACGCCGCCTTCAAGTCCGGTGAAAAGCTGGCCGAGGCCAGGCTGCACTACACGACGCTGGGAACGCCGCATCGCAACGCCAAGGGCGAGATCGACAATGCGGTGATGGTGCTGCACGGCACCGGTGGGTCGGGCAAGAACTTCCTGGTCCCGGTGTTCGCCGACGAGCTGTACGGCCCCGGCCAGCCGCTCGACATCACCAAGACCTATGTGATCCTGCCCGACAACATCGGCCATGGCGCCTCGTCCAAGCCGAGCGACGGGCTGCGCATGGCCTTCCCGCACTACGACTACGACGACATGGTCGCTCTGCAGCACAAGCTGCTGGTCGATGGCCTGGGTGTGACGCGGCTCAGGCTGATCCTCGGCACGTCGATGGGCTGCATGCACGCCTTCGTCTGGGGCGAGACCTATCCGGGCTTCGCCGAGCGCCTGGCGCCGTTCGCCTGCAACACCGTGGCCCTGGCCGGCCGCAACTGGATGTGGCGCAAGATGGCGATGGACGCGATCAAGGCCGACCCGGCCTGGATGGGCGGCGACTACGCGACCCAGCCGATGGCCGGCATCCGCACGGCGGCGGATCTGCAGATCATCGCCGGCGCCAATCCGATGGCGCTGCAGGCGCAGCACCCCACCCGCGAGGCGACCGAGAAGGCGCTGGACCAGTCCTTCGCGCGCATGACCGGCGGCTACGAGGCCAACAACGCGCTCTACTACATCGACGCCTCACGTGACTATGATCCCTCGCCGGGGCTGGAGAAGATCACCGTGCCGGTGCTGTGGGTGAATTCGGCGGACGACTTCATCAATCCACCCGAGCTCGGCCTCGCCGAACAGATGGTCAAGCGCATGCCCAGGGCGCGCTTCGTGCTGATCCCCGCCTCGACCGAGACGCGCGGTCACGGGACCCATACGTCGGCCAAGTTCTGGAAGACGGATTTGGCGAAGCTGCTGGCGCGTTAGGGCGCGAACTTCAAAGTCCGCAGGCCCATCCCCGCCCTTCGACAAGCTCAGGGTGAGGACTACTTTCGAGGCGGTTCAATAGAGAGGCTCAGCGCGCCGAGCGCGGCGATGACGGCTTCATACGGGCGGGTGCTCCGGATATTCCAGCTTGGCGTAGCCGAGTTCCTTCACCCGCTCGATCGCCACGGCCTTGGTGGCGGCGGGCATGTCGGGCTTGCGGGAGATCAGCCAGACATAGTTGCCGCCCGGCGTGGCCATGATCGCCCAGCTGTGGTCGTTGGCGCAGTCGAGGACCCAGTATTCCTGTTTCCTCAAGCCGCCCAGGAAGCTCATCGTGAAGCGGGTGTTCTGGCTGCCGTCGATGATCCGGCCGGTGGTGGTGAAGACCTTCTCCGCGCCATGGGGGCCGCCGCGACGGCAGATCTGGCGAACCTTGAAGTCGGCTCCTTCCGCCGTGAAGTCGGTGGTCGGGGCCTCGCAGTCGCGCTGGCCGAAATTGGGCGTGCGGGCGATCTCGTACCAGCGTCCGGAATAGAAGTCGGCGGTGACCGGCTTGGCGGGCGGCGGGGCGCCGGCCAGCGCCGCGCTCGCGGCGAGGGCCAGGGCCATGACGGCGAGGACGGTGGTCTTGATCCGGCGCATGAGCCCACCTTGCTACAGGTTGGCCCAAACGCGAACCGCCCCGCAGACGTTCCCGGCGGGGCGGTCGATAATGCGAGCGGCAAGGCCTATTCGGCCGCGATGCTGACCCCGCCGAACCTTCTCTCTTACTCGGCCGCGATCTCGATCGCGGCCGCGGGGCGGTTCTTGAAGTTGATGGCCTGCAGGTGGCGGATGCCTTCCTCGGCGATGTCGTCGCCGACCATCCGGTCGCCCTCGGCCTTCAGCTCGTCGATGTCGACATACATGGCGTAGAAGGCGCGGGTGCGGTCGGTGATGATGCCGGCGTTGAGCAGGGTCTTGACCAGCACCCGGAAGATGTTGGTCTGTTCCTTCATGTTCTCCCGACGCAGGTCGTCGGTCATGATCTTCCCATACTCCTCGACTACCTTGTCGGGGTCCAGGCCGAACTCGGCGTAGAGGTCCAGCTGCTGGTGCGGCGAGACCAGGTTGAACAGCAGGGTCTGGAAGCAGTGGGCCGCCCAGTCCTCGATGATGGCGTGCTCTTCAGGCGTCAGCTTGGGCACCGTGCGGTCGGCCCAGATCTTCCCGAACTTGTGGTGGAAGGCCTCGTCGGTCATCACCAGTTGCAGCAAGCGTTTACCGACCGGATCGTGGATCTGGTTGTAGAAGGTGGCGAAGGCGCCCATGGCCAGGCCCTCGACCAGCATCTGCATGCCGATGATCTTCTTGTAGACCTCGGGCGCGCCGATGATCTCGACCAGCAGGGTCTGCAAGGCCGGGCCGCACGCGACCGGCTTGCCCCAGCGGGCCTTGATGTACTTGGCGAAGGCCGTGACGTGGCGGGCTTCCTCGCGCGTCTGGTTGGCGGCGTATTCCTGCGCGCCCTGGTCCTTCAGCACGTGGCACAGGCTGGCCGACAGGTTCAGCGCGCCCTGCTCGCCGTGTAGGATCGACGAGAAGCTGCGCAGCACCGACTGGTTGATGAAGCGGATGCGCTGCTTGGGGTCGGACAGGTGGTCGGAAACGTAGTCGGTCGACAGGGCGATCACGAGATCCTCGGGCACCAGGGCCTGGTTCTCCATGTCGAACGGCTCGTCGAAGTCGATATAGGCCTTGTCCAGCGGATCCCAGAAGTGGTCGTGGGTCGCGGCGATGATCTTGTCGAAGGCGCTGGAGCGATTGCCGTAGCGGTCGAGTTCGAGCATCGCCTCGAAGTCGTCCGGCGCCACCGCGTCGTACATGGCGTCCTTGGTGATGTTCCGGTCTTGGGTATTTTGGTCGGTCATTGCGGCGCTCCCTATCGGCCGGGTCGACGTCCATTGGTCGGGTCCGTCTTGCGCGGATCCTCGACCTATCTGAACACTGTCAACTCAAGTCAGCGGGCGGGTCAAATGAAAAATGACGGCGGCGTCAAGTTCGCTCGAGGCGTGAGTTGGTGAAGGGAATGAAGATCTTCGTGCTGACCGGGGCCGGCGTCTCGGCCGAGAGCGGCCTGGGCACGTTCCGCGACAAGGACGGGGTGTGGACGAAGTACGACCTGAACGAGGTCGCCACGCCCGAGGGCTTCGCCCGCGATCCGGCCAAGGTTCGCGCCTTCTACAACGCCCGCCGCGCCAACCTGGCCGGCGCCACGCCGAACGCCGCCCACCTCGCCCTGGCCCGGTTGGAGGCCGAGCTGACCGCGCGCGGCGGCGAGCTCTATCTGTGCACCCAGAACGTCGACGACCTGCACGAAAAGGCCGGCTCGCGGCGGGTGGTCCACATGCACGGCGAGCTGGCGGTCACCCGCTGCCATCCCTGCGGGGCCACCCGGCCCGACCTGGCGCCGCTGACCGCCGAGTCCGTGTGTGAGGCGTGCGGTCGCGCCGGCGGCGCCCGGCCGCACGTCGTCTGGTTCGGCGAAATGCCGTTGTTCATGGACGAGATCGAGGACGCCCTGGCCGTAGCCGACCTGTTCGTCTCGATCGGCACCTCGGGCTCGGTCTATCCGGCCGCCGGGTTTGTCACGGAAGCGCGGGCGATGGGGATCGCCACCTGCGAGATCAATCTGGAGCCCTCGGCCAACGCCTATGTGTTTGACCAGAAGCTCTACGGCCCGGCCAGTGAGGTCGTGCCGGCCTGGGTCGACAGCCTGCTGACATCACGCTGACAGCGACGGCTGTATTCCTGCCAGCTCGCGTTCCGGAGACCGCCATGCCCAAGCCGCTGAAGCCGCCCGCCGAGGAAGCCGAGGGCCAATGCGCGTGCGGGTCGGTTCGCCTGGCGATCGGCGTCCCGGCGCGCTGGGCCTATCACGACCATTCGGAAGCCAGCCGCCGCGCCCAGGGCTGCGCCTACGCCACCTATGTCGGCAGCTATCGCAGCCGCTTTCGCTGGCTGGACGGCGAGGACGTCGTGACCCGCTATGAGCACGAAGGAACCACGCGCGGCTTCTGCGCCCGGTGCGGCACGCCGCTGTTCATGGAGCGAAAGCGGGCCCCGACCATGATCAACCTGCCGCGCGCCCTGTTCACGACCCGCACCGGCCGCGAGGCGCGCTATCACACCTCGCTCGACCAGACGCCCGACTGGGCCTATGCCGGCGGCAAGCTGGTCCCGCTGAAGGGCTATCCGGGCGTGATGTGGGAGCGGCCGAAGCCGAAGAAGAAGCGCGCGGCGATCGACGACTTTCTCTAGCGGTCTTCCAGCGCGGCCAACACGGTCGGCTGCACCCGCGCCAGCTCGACCAGCCGCTCGACCAGGGCCTCGCGGCTATCCAGCGCCAAGCCGTCGCGCAGGCGGGACATGCGCTCGCGGACCTTGGACAGGTCGGCGGCGTTGGCGGCGGTGACGACGGCCGCCTGGTGCTTGCACGCTCCGAACTTCTCGAAGCCCGGGCAGGTGCATGAACCCTCGCCGGCCGGGGCGCGCAGTTCGACGACATAGAGGGCGCCGGCGCTGCCGGTGACGTGGGCGGTGACCTTCTCGTCCTCGATCGCCACCAAGTCGACGTCGCCTTTCTCGGCCATGGCCGCGCCGCTCTCGAACCAGCGCTCGTCCATGCGCTCGCGCCAGGCGTCCAGATCGAAAAGGCTCATTCCTCGTCCTCTGCGGTGGTGTCGTCGTTCCACACGCCGGAACGGTGGCCGACCTCGTGTGGGGGCGCATCCAATACCGTCGTTCGTGTCGCCGACCCAGGCTTTTCGAACCGTCGCTGGCCGGCGCGGGCCTTACTCGCGAGGCTCGCCGTTTTCCCAGAAGTAGGCCTCGCGCAACGGGTCGTAATAGTAGAAGCGGCCCAGGCGCCGGTCGAAGAACTGGCGGCGTGTGGGCGCGTAGGGATTGGCGGCGGCGGGCGGCGGCGCCTCGGTGCGGTCGGTGACGACGTCGCTATTCTCGTCGGCGGGGCCGGCGGCGCGATCGACCGCATGGGCCGGGGCTTCGTAGAAGACCGTCGCGCCGGTCTCGCCCGGCGCGGTGGCGGCGAAGCGCGAGGTGTCGGCGCCGACCAGAGTGATAAGCTTGGAGAACCGGTTCGGGCCGTATTTCTCGTCCTCGGCCACGTCGAAGTCGAGGTGAAGCTGCACCTCGCAGAGCAGGCCGTTGGGTCGCACCTCCTGGGTGATGCGGGCGACGCCGGCCAGACGGTCGTGGACCTCCTCGCGGCAGGCGGCGTTATCGGGCCAGAGATAATAATAGCGCCCGATCAGGTCGTAGTTGGCGTTGGATTCGTTGCGCCGTTTCAGGTCGTAGATCGCGACCACATCCCGTCCACAGGGGTCGGCGGCCTGGGGCGTCATGCGCTGCACGCCGCGGTAGGACGCCTTGAAGGCGATGGAGTCGGCGAACCGCCGCGCCTGTTCGCAATCGCCCCGAAAGGCGCTTTGGGCGTGGGCTTGAGTCGCGCCCGACAACAGCGCGACGGCGGCCGCCGCCACGAGGGATCGCGTCGCTCGGATCATGGTCTGGCTCCTTGGCAGGTGGCGACGGCGCGCACCTGGCAGTAGTTGACGCCGTTGGGGCAGAGGGTGTCGCCGGCGCGGACCGACAGGGTCTCGCCGCCTTCGCTGTCGCAAGCGGCCCGGCCGGCCAGCTCCACCGCGGAAGAGAAGTTCGCCGTCGGATCGACCTTGACGAAGGTCGAGGCGGTCCAGGTGCGCAGGACCGGCGCTGGCGTCGGCGCGCGCACGGGCGCGACCGGGCGTCGAGGCGGCGGGGGCGCGGGCTTCGGCGGCGCGGGGACGACTGGCGCAGCGCGCTTGGGCGGCTCGACCTTCGGGGCGGGCGGCTTCGCGACGGCCTTGACGGCAGGTTTGGGGGGCGACGGCTTGGCCTTGGGCGGGATGACCTTCCGCACCGGGGCGGGCTTCGGCGCCGGCTTTTCTTCGACCGGCGCCTCGGCGGGTTTGTTGGCCGGCGGCTTGGGGCGCGCCTCGATCTCGACCGGCGGCGGCTTGGCGACGGCGTCGATGCGGGCGAGGCCGCGCTCGCCTTCGCGCTGCAGGATCGAACCGTCGCCGAGCTGGGCCACCCGGGCGTAGAGGCCGCGGGCTGCGGCCAGTCGATCGGCGTCGCCGCCGGCCTGCGACTCCAGAAGCTGGCCCAGCGCGAGCACGGCGTCGGCCCGGCTGCCGGCGGCGGCCTGGCGAAGGCGCGCTTCGGCGGCGGCGGGGTCCGGCGCGCGGCCGCCTTCGCCGTGGGCCAGCATCTGGCCCAGCGCCAGGGCCGCGTCGTCTCGCGCCCGCGCCGTGTCGGGCCGGCCGTCCTCCGCGGCCGAGGCGGCGCGCTGCAGCCAGCCCAGCGCCTGATAGGCGTAGCCGCCACGGTCGAGATTGGCCGTCTCGCCGGCCCGCAGCCGATAGAAGGCGCCCAGTCGCTCCATGGCCGCCGGCTCGCCCGCCGCGGCCCGCGCCGTCGTCTGGGCGTCGAACCGTTCGGGCAAGCGCAGACCCTGGGCCGGCGCGTCGGCGCAGCGCAGGCGCCAGCCATCGGCGGCCGAGAGCCACTGGCAGCCGGTCGGCGCGGCGGGGGCGACGGCTTCGGGCGCCTCGGCGCGAGACGGGGTTCGCGCGCGCGGATTGAGCTTGGGTCCGACGAGGGCGGCGGCCACGGCCACGCCCACGACTGCGAGGCCGGCGGCGGTCCACAGGCCCCGCCGGCGACGGGCCGGCGTCTCGCGGGCGAGCGTCAGCGGCGCTTCGGCGGCGCCCGGCGCCGGCGCGAACGGATCGGCCTCCGCCGCCGGCAAGGGCGGCACGACGAACGGATCGGTCTCCGGGTCCAGCTCTGGCGATGGGGGGGCCGGCGGCGCCTCCGCCAAGCCGTCGAACCAGGGGCTCTCCTCGGGTTCGGGGCCGAGGTCCAGGCCGGCCAACCACGCCGCCGCGTTGGCGGGGCGATCCGCCGCGGTGGGCGCCAGGCCTGCCTCGATCCCGGCGCGCAGGCCGGCGGACACCACGACACCGTTCGGCCAGGCGTTGTCGCCGGCCACGCGGGCGGCGAGGTTGGCGGCCGGCGGCGCGTGGCCGGTGAGCAAGCGCTGGAGCAGGGCGCTGGCGGCGTAGAGATCCGCGGCCGGCCCGATGGGATGGCGCAGGGCGCCGTCATGGGCCTCCGGCGGCGCATAGCCCGGCTCGACCAGGCCTTGCTGGCCGCGCAACAGGCGGAAGAACGGACGGCGATCGACCATGAAACCAGTCAGGCGAACCTCGCCGCCATCGATCAGTACGGCCCGAGGCGAAAGATCGCCGTGGACGACGCCGGCCGTGTGCAGCGCCTCGAGCGCTTCGGCCAGGCGGTGGGCGAAGGCGGCGACGACCGGCTCGGCCACGGGACCGGGGTGACCGGCCAACCAGGCCTCGAGGGATGGGCCGGGCGGCGGCTGCAGCCAGAAACAGCCGCTCGCCGCGCGGACGACGTCCTCGACGGGCAGGGCGGCGCGTGGCGCGGCGGCCCGCAGCTTCCGGCCAAGCGCCTCGAAAGCGTCCTGCGCCGCCGCGTAGAGGTCGGCCACGTCGGGGAGGGCCGTCAGCCGGCCGCCGGCGTCGCGCACGACGCCAGCCGGGGCGAAGCGCACGGCCTCCAGCCTTTCGCCCTCGACCGCGAACGTCTCCAGGGCGCCTTCGCGGCGCAGCGGCCGCAGGCGCAGGGGCTTGCGGAAACCCTCGACCTTCAGGCGGAGCGGCGTTTCGGTCCGAAGGACCGTCATGGCGTGTCTCCACAGTCGGCGACGGCCCGGGTCGCCGCTTCTATGATCCGGTCGGCCTGGCCCGCCGCCGGAGTCTCGATGGGGACGAGGGCCACGCGGATCGGCGTGTCCGAACCGTCCCTACGCCAAACGCTTTCCGAGCCTCCGCCGTTGAGTCCGAGGGTGGCCCGCATCAGGACCGGGTCGGCGGCGAGGCCGGAACAGGCGAAGAAGTGCGGCCAGTCGCGTGCGGCGGGGCTGTCGGCCGCGACCTCTACGGTGAGCCAGCGCGGCGCGGTGGCGTCGACACGCGGCGCCGGCGAAGGCCGGGCCGTCCAGGCGCCCAGGCCGATGGCGGCGAGCCACAGCGCGGCGACGCCGAGGCGCGGGATCCAGGGCGTCATGTCCCGCCTCCGGCGATCCAGGCATGGGCGGCGGGCGAGCGCAGGATGGCCGCGGCGACCGCCAGGGCGGGCGTCTCGGCCTGGCGCTTGTCCTGCAGATTGACCACGATGGTCAGGCCCCGCACGGGCCGACCGTCGACCTGCCGCACGGCGACCACGGCGATGGCGTGCCCGTCCAGCAGTGGAGGCTCGACCGGACGCAGCGGGAGGGTGACGACGCGGCCGTCGGGTTCGGGCTCGAAGTCCCCCGGCTGGCAGTTGCGGTAGCCGCAGGCGTAGCGCTGCATCTCCGCCGCCGCCTGGTCGGCAAGGTCGCGGCGCCCCGCGACACGCACCCGACAGCGGGTCTCCTTGAGGTTCAGGATCTGTCGCGCCGCCTCGGCCCGGTTCCGCGGCGCGACGAAGCCGAACTTCAGCACGCCGGCCGCCGCGTCCCATCGCAAGCCGCAGTCGCTGCGCGCCAGCTGCCGCAGCAGGATCGCGCCCGGTTCGCTCGGCGCCTCGCCGGCGACCTTCATGGTGCCGGTCTTGCCGAACAGGGCGACGTCCGGTCCGTAGCCCATGCCGGCGAACTCGCGGCCGAGCCAGGCAGCGGTGCCGCTCTTCACCACGCGCGACAGGCCGTCGAGCATGGTGGCGCGGACCTGYGGGCTGCGCATCGGCAGGTCGGCGGCCGGCGGATCGGCGGCGGGGGTGAGGCGGGCGCGCACCTGGCGGCCGGTGACGATCCGCGAATAGACCTCGGCCATCTTGATGGCGCTCCAGGTCGAGCGGCTGCCGCCGAGCACGGCCATCAGATAGTCGTTGCGGAAGGAGGCGACGGCGTCGAACCCGAGATGCTCGCGCTCCGGCGCGGCGCCGGCCAACGGCGAGGCGCAGGGCGGCGTCGTCCCGGTCAGGCCCCGCCAGACGCCGACATCGTAGTGGCAGCCGCCGCCCTGGCCGGCGTCGATGTCGAACAGCCGAGCCAGGCGATCGGTCCAGGCCGGGCCGCGTCCGGGTGGTGGGCGCAGGACCCATCCGAACGGCCCTGGCGCCTGCGCCTCGCCGAACACCGGCAAGGGCGGGGTGTCGGTGCGTGCGCGCCCGTCCAGCGACCAGGCCTCGACCGGCGGCGGCTGGGCGCGCGCCGGCCCGGGCGGCGCGGCCGGATCGCGATAGGCCAACATCATCAGCGCCAGGGCGTAGCGGTTGTTGGAATGCTCCAGGAAGGTCGGGAAGTCGGTCATGCCCAGGCCGTGATTGTCGAACCCGCCCTTGCCGAGGTCCATGCCCAGCACGGTGCGGATGCGACCCTTGACGCCGCCTTGCATCTTCAGGGTCGCCAAACCGGGATCAGCGTCGAGGATCGCCAGGGAGAACGGCCCCTTGGCCATCGAGCCGACGGGCAGGCGCTCGAAATTGTGGTTCTGGTCGATCAGGTTCCGGCCTCGGCGCGTGCGGCGCTGGGCGGGCGTAAGGTCGTTCTCAACCAGGGGCCAGGAGGCGACGGCCAACACCTGGCCGCTGGTCGTGTCCATCACCGTGACCGCGGCCTTGAAGGCGTCGCCGGGCTCCGGCTTGGTGTCGGGGGACGGGCTGGCGCGCACCGTGGCGACGCCGGCGGACAGGGCGTCCTGCGCCGTCTGCTGCAAGCGTGCGTCGAGCGACAGCCGCAGGGGCTTGGGCGGCCGACCGGCCATGGCGCGTTCGACCGGTTGCGCCAGGGGCCGCAGGGCCGGGAAGTAAGCGCGGGCGCCCGAGGGTTCGCCGTGGGCGATGTCGGTCGGCCCGCCGTCGAGGCGCAGCCGCAGCACCGACTGACCGGTCCGTAGGGTCAGGGTCTCGCCTTGTGGGAGGGGCGTCAGGGCCACTTCGCCGTCGGCGCGGGGCCGCGCGTCTCGGCCGCCGACCCGGATTTCCAGGATCGACGGGGTCTGCACGCGCACGACAGCCTGGTCTCCGACCAGGATCACCGAGCCGACGGCGTGCGGCGGCGCGTCGCCGTCCTTCAGGCAGATCGAGAGGGCGCGACGCGGCCCGGGCGCGCTCACGCGGCGCGTGGGCATCAGGATGTCGCAGGCGGCGGCGGGCGCGCCTCGCGGTTCCAGCACGATCGGTGGCGGGGGCGGCTCGCCCAGCGGCTGCAGGCGCGGACCTGGCGAGGGGCCGGCGCGGAACAGGATTGGCCCGCTCCAGCCGCCGCCGCCCGAGAACGGCCGATCGAGCTGATGGGCGTAAGGATCGATGCCCTCGACCCACTGGCCGTCATCGCTGAGACGCCAGACCGCCGGGTCCTGGAGGTCGTTGCGCAAATAGGACTCGTTGACGAAGGCGCGCAGACGCCGGTCGTCGCCGACCGGGCCGTCGCGCAAGGCGATCCGCGGCTCGCCGTTGGCGTCGTAGCGCACCGACAGCCATTGCCGCTGGGCGATGGCGTCGACCAGGCGATCATAGCCGCTGGCGACACCCTGGCCCGACGGCCGTCCGAGCGCGGCGAGCACCGCCGGAGCCCCGGCGACGAGCGCGACGACGGCGACCAATGGCGTGGCGATGGCCAGGGCCCGGGCCCAGCCGTTGAGGCGTTTCGGCCGGCGGCTCATCGCTTCGCCTCCGAGGCGTGTTCGGCCAGGCCCCAGACGGCCAGGGCGACCAGGATCGCCCCCTCCAGCAGGTCGCCCCCCGAGGTCGGGGCCAGGAGATAGGCGTTGCGGCCGGTGAAGGGGACCAGCTGCAGGTTGGCCAGGGTCATGTAGGCGGCGGCGCCGAACAGGCACCACAGGGCCAGAAGGCCCGTGGCGCGTCGGGCGTCGAGAACAGCCGGGCGTGTCATGACCCAGACCGCGATCGGCGCGACCGCCAGCAGGGCCAGGAGCAGGCCGGTCGCCAGGCGCCCGAACGGCGACATCAGGTGGATGGCGGTCAGGTTGTCAGTGGCCTGCACCGGCTTGAGGGCCGTGAGATTGGCGGGCGACAGGTAGCCGCGGCCGAACAGCGAGCCCGTATAGTCCGAAAGCTGGGCCGACCAGATCTTCAGGGCCTCTGCCTCGGTCGAGGCGTCCGCGCCCAACGCCTCGGGGGCGGCGATCAGGTAAAGGCGCAGCAGGTTCTGGCTGGCCTTGGCCTGACGGTCCAGCGACGCCAAGGCCTGCTCATCGTTCAGGCCCGACGACATCTGGCCGCGCGACATCTGGGCGGTCTGGCCGAGGCGGTCGGCGCGGGCGGCGCCGACGGCGCCCAGGACGGGCAGGACGAGCAGCACGGCCATCGCCGCGGCCGCCGGCGCCGTCCACGGGAAACGCGCGATCCGTCGGCGCCAGGCCAGGCCGGCGGCGACTCCGGCGATCGGCAGGAACATCAGGGCGTAGCCGCTGTCGCGCACCGTGAACGGGACGGCGAAGGTCGCCAGGGCCAGCAGCGTCCAGAAGACGCCCGGACGGAGCCATCCGGTCGGCCGGGTTTCGCTGGCGGCCAGAACGCGGCCGAAGCCGACCAGGATCAAGGGCGTGTAGACGACGCTGATCGCCAGCACCGTGACTCCGAGATCAATGCGCTCCTTCCAGCCGACCGCCCCGACCGCGAGGCGGACGACCAGGACGATGACCAGCAGCAGGACGCCGGACAGCCAGGACGATCGGGAGGCGGGCCGCTGCCGCCAGCGCGCCGCGAGGCGGCCGAGGGCCGAAGGGGCCGCGCCTCTGGCCGGCGGCGTGTTCGCGGCGCGCCAGAGCACGGCGACGCCCCAGGCGGCGATCAGCAGCAGGGTCAGGACGCTGAGGTGATGGGTCCAGGCCAGCACGGCGGCGGCGGACAGCGGCGGGGCGAGATCCAGCGTCAGGTCGCCGGCTTGGCGTGGCTCGCCGGCCCGCGTCCAGGCCAGCAGGGCGGCCGGCACGGCGACATAGGCGACGGCGGCGTCGCCGAGGATCTCGCGCCAGTCCAGCGTCGGATCGGCCTCGGCGGCGGCCAGGCCGATCAGCAGCCGCAGGGCCAGCAGCAGATGCAGCAGGCTGAGGATCGTCCACAAGGCCGGGCGGCGATGGAACAGGTCCCGGCCGACGACGAGGAGGCTGGCGGTCCAGGCGAGGATGATCAAAACCGCCGGCCAGGGCGTCGCCAGCCGATCCAGCGCCAGATGCGCGGTGCGCAGGGCAGGACCGGCGGCTGGGGCGTCCAGCCTGGCGTGGGTGAAGCGCCCGCAGGCCGGTCCTTGGGGCGCGGGAGGTGCCGAGCGGAGAGCATCGGCCGTGAGGCCGCCGACGATGGCCGCCTCGAGCCCGAGGCGTCGCGGCGTCCCGGTCGGGTCACAATGGCCGACGACCTCGGTCGGCGGCGTCCTGAAGGCGATTTCGGCCTGGCCGTCGCGCTCGGCCAGGGTCAGGCCGCGCCGCAGTTGCAGACGGCCGCGGCGCGCGTCGGGCCCATCGAGGACGCCATCGACGAAGCGCGGCTCGAAGATCTCCACCGTGATCCCGGTTCCGAGCGGGATCGGCGCGGGCGCGGCGTAGGGAACGACCCGGCCGCCGCGCGCGATGCGCGCGCCCGGATCGACGAGAAGGATCGACCAGGCCGAGCCGCCGAACCCGCCCTGCTGAAACAGGAAGCTGCGGGCCGGCGCGCGGGCTCCGGCCTTGCCGACGCAGAGCCAGCGATCGCAATCGGCCAGCACGCCGGAGTCGGGGGCGCTTCTACGGGGGAAGAAATCGCGCAACGGATGGATCGCCTGAACCGGGGTCCAATCGTTGACGCCGCCGAAGGCCAGCAGGGTCTTGCGCGCCGGCATGGCCGGACCGGCGGCGGCTTCGGGCCGTGCTACGACCTCGCCGTCGCGCCAGTCCGCGGGGACCAGGACCCGCCCGCGCAGCATGGCCCAGGCGGCGCCGGCCTTCTCGCAGGGCGCCTGGACGCAGACGGCGTCGCCGTCGGTGAAGGCCAGGGCGGTGGGCCAGGCGAGGCGGCGGCCCTGGCGCAGGCCGATCACGGTCTGCGGCGGCGCGGCGTCGGAGCCGGCGATGATCAGGGCCAGCGGCGGGGCCTCGCCGCCGCGCGAAAGATCGGGCTCGACCGTGGCGAAGCCGGTGGGCAGCCGGGAAACGACCAGGTCGTCGCGGCTGGCGTCGCCGCCGAGTCGCAGCGGGAATTGCCGGACCTCGGCCGTCAGCCGAACCAGGGACAGGCGAAGCTCGCCCGTCCGGCCCTGAAGGGCCGCCGTCAACAGGCATCCCACGACCAGCACGGCCGGCGCCGCGACGCCTACGGCCAGGGCCGCCATCCGCCAGGCCGAGGGTTTGCGCCGCGCCGGCGCGCCGTCCGCCGCCACACGCCAGAACGCCAGCCCGAGCGCCAGGCAGGTCACACCCAGCAGGACGCCGCTCATCCGCTGCCCGCCCTCCGCGCCGCCCCGAAGGTGGACCGACCCAACAACCGCCAGCGGTCGAGCGCCCGCTTCAGGGCCAGAAGGCGCCACAGCGCCAGGCCCACGCCCGCGATCGCCGCCGCGACCAGGCAGGGCCAGCCGAGGCGCGGGCCGACGGCCACGATCACCGGCGAGACCGCGGTCAGGTGCTCGAGGGGCGCTGGACAAAGCTCGGCGTCGTTGCGCACCAGGGCCCGTCGCGCTTCGCGAAAGGCCGGATCGGCGGCCATGCCGGCGCCCTGGCAGAGGTCTCGCTTCAGCGCCGCGCCATGCGGCGTGTCGCCCAGGGCCGCGAGGCGCTCAGCGAAGGCCGGGGTCGGCGACGACCAGGGCTCGAGCTGTGACAGGCCCAAGCGCTCGATCCATGCCCCGCCGCCCCGCGTGGGGGCCGCGCCGACCGTCGAGGTCCCCAGGTGCGGCGCCAGGCCAAAAGCCCAGGCGAGCCCGACCACGGCCAGCACCGCCAGGAGGCCGCTGGCGACCAGCGACCCAACGCCGCCATGCCGGGTCACGGGGCCGGCTCCGCGAGCGGCGCCTCGGCCGGCTGACGCCGACGGAACAGGCTGGCCACCCCGTCCCAGGCGCGCCGCTTTTCGGTGTGTTCCTTCAGGCGCAGCAGGGCGCGGATCAGCTCGGTGACCCCGACATGGCCCAGCCGGTAGTTGATGGTCGTCGATCCGCGCGCCACGCCTTCGAAGGCGGTGGCGAACTGGAAGCTGGCGAGGGCGAACCATTCGTCGATCTGGCGCGCGACCCCTGGGCGCAGGGCGTTGAGGGTCGCGAAGGCGTCGGCCTTGCGCGGCTCGCGCCGGAGGACGCGCAGCAGGTGGGCCGCGCGCGGATGGCCCTGCAGCAGCCGGCGGATCGGCAATTGCACCGCGTCGGAGCGGTGGGTGAGGTCGTCGCTCTTGGAAAGGACGATAAACATCGGCTTGGTCGGCTTCTTGCGCTCGGCGTCGCGGCTGCGGTCGAACACGGCGTAGGCGTCGATCGACGGATCCAGGTCGGGGCCGCCGCGCTCCTCCATCACCACCATCAACTGGGCCATGAGGCCGACGCCGCTGATATATTCGCCGAGCTCCTCGTGCTTGGAGGCCAGGCGTTGCAGCGCCTGCTCGACGCCGCCCTCCAACAGGTGCTTGCGCTCGCGGACCAGGGTCTTGAGCTTGGCCTGAGCCTTGCCGTCGCCGGTCTCCGCCGCCTTGCGCGCCTGGGAAATCATGCGCTTCAGCGTGTCGACTCGGTCGATCAGCGCCTGGGCCGGCGGCAGGCCGGCCGGATCGACGGCCGCGGTTCCGCCGGCGGCGGCGCGGCGCCACAGGGCGTCGTGGGCCAGCTCCGACAGCAGGGTCTCGTCGGCCGGCAGCAGAGTCAGGAAAGCTTGGCCGGTATGGATCACGTGCCGCATCAAGGTGTTGGACTCGCCGAGGAACGAGCCCTCCACGGCGCGCAGGAAGCGCTCGCCCGGGATGTCGATGACGTAGAAGTCGTTGGCGCCCTTGCGGAAGCGGTGGGCCGTGAACTGCACGGTGTTCTCCACGTCGCCCGGCGGCGCGCGGCGCGGATAGCAGGCATAGGCGTCGCCCTCCTGCAGTTCGTACTTCAGCCGGTTCAGGAACCAGGTCTTGCCGGCGGTCGGAAAGCCCAGCAGCACCACGGTGAACACGCCGGACTCGCGGATGCGGCGCAGGGTCTCGATGTCCAGTTCGCGGGCGGCCTGGCCGAGGATGGGGCCGTTGGCGGCGGGATCGGCCTCGGTCGGTTCGGGCGCGAAGGTCGGCGCTTCCGACGCGGCGGCGGCGGCCTGATCGACCTTCTGCTCGACCAGCGCGCGCAGGCTTTCGCTCAGGCCCTCGGGGGGCTGCGGCTCGGAGGTCGGCGGCGCCTGGGGCGGTGTCTGGGGCGGCGTCTGAGGTGACGTTTCTGGCGGCGTCATGCGGCGCAGGGTGTCGATCACCTCGCCCATGGTCACCCCGGGGGTAGGGGCGGGCGCGTCGGAGGCGCGAACCGCCGGCGTGGCCGCGCGGCCCTCGGCCAGGGCGCAATGCGGGCAGTCGGCGAAGTCCTCGCCGGAGAACGCGTTGGTGCACACTTCACAATAGATCATCGCGCCGCCCTCTCCGCGCTGGTCGCGGCGACCAGGGCCCAGGCGGCGCGGGTGAACTCGGCCGGATGGCGCGCCTGGCGCAGGCCGGCGGGGATGGCCCGAGCCGCCAGCGTGGCCGACAGCTCAGGGGCGAAGGTCTTGGCGGCCTCCAGCACTCCCGGGTCGGCGAGGGCGGCGTCGGCGCTGGCCGGCGGCGCGGCGAGCAGGGCCGAAAGGGCGATGCGAAGGCGAGCGTCCTCCAGCGTCCCGCGCGCGCATCGCAGGCGCAACAAGGTTCCGGCCAGCCACCGCGTGTCCTCGTCGTCGAGGCGGGCCAGGGCGGCGTCGAGCGCGGCGTCGAGGAACGGGGCTCCGACCGCCGCGACGGCCTCGGCGAAAGCGGGATCGGCCGCGAGCCGGGCCGCCCACAGGCGAACCACGCCGGTGAGGTCCAGGCGGTGGACGATATCGCCCAACCACGCCGCGACGGCGGGCCTGGCCATCACTGCGTCCAGGCCCGGCAAGGCGGTGAGGGCGACGGGATCGGCGCCGTCGACCAGCCCGCGCACATAGAAGGCGGCGCCCTCCGCGTCGGCGACGGCGACCACGGCGTTGAACGTTTCGGAAACGCCCTCGCGCAACGCCACGCTGACCGCGTCGGCGCCGCCGGCGTGGCGCATCACCGCGCGCAGCAGCGCGATCATCGCCGCGGGGGTCAGCGCGGCGCAGGCCGAGGCGATCTCCTCGAACATCACGTCGTCGGCGGGCAGGCGGGCCTTGTCCTGCGACCACCGGGCCGAGCGCAGGGCGGCGGCGGCCGGCTCCCGCTCGGCGATCGCGGCCAACTTCAGCCATGCTTTCCAGGCCAGGGTGGGTTCGGCGAGAGCCTTGAGCGACAGCAGCTCATGCGTGGCCTGGAAGGCCGCCGGGCTCTCGGCCGAGGCGTGGGTCACGAGCCGGAAGGCGCGGGCCGGGTCGAGATCGCCAGCCGGGGCGATCAGGCTGGTGCTGGCCCATCCGGTCAGGCGCGACCGTCGGGCCGGGGACTCGACGCCCTCGACCAAGGCGCAGAGCGCCGCCTCGGGATCCTCGTCGCCGACGTCGACGGCGACGTCGCCCCAGCCCACGCGTGACGCGGTCAGCGGCCGGGCGACGGCGTTTGTCAGGTCGCCGGGCGAGACCATGATCGGCTCGAGGCCGAAGGCGGCGTCTTCCGGTTCGGGCAACAGACGCAGCAGGCGGGGCGAAGCCCAGTCGAGGGCCTCGAGCAAGGCGGCGTCGACGACGAGCAAATGGGCGACGGCCACGGGGCCAAGTTCGCCCTCGCCCAGGTGACGCGCCCGCGCCACGGCGAAGCACGAACCGTCGCCGGCCAGCGGCAGCATGGCCACGAAACGGCGCCGTCGCAGCATGGCCCATCCGGCGAGGGAGAGGGCGAAGTCGGCGAGGCCCGCCTGGCTTTCGGAGGTCAGGCGGGGACCGGCGTAGCGGCGCAGGCCGTAGTTGCGGCCCTGGGCCTTCGGGCCGATGACGGCGGTCGGGACCAAGGCGGTCATTGGGGCGTCGCCGGTGTCGGAGCGGCCGGCGTGGCCGTGGCGGCGCCGACCGGCTGGGTCGAATGCGCAGAAGCGTCGCCGCTGGTCGTGGCGGGACGTCCCAGCGCGCGCGGCTGAGTCCGTGAGGCGGGTTTCGCAGGGGCCGGAACGGCGCGCTGAGCGGGAGGCGGCTGCTCGGTCGTGGGGCGGGGCGCAGGCCGCGCCGGCGCGTCGGGTTCCGGGACAAGCGGCGCGATCGGAGCGGCGGTGGAAGCGGCCGGCGGCGGCGCCGCTGCCGCCAGGGCGCCTTCGGTCCTGCCCGTCCGCACGCCGAGCAGGAAGGCGGCGACCAGCAGCGCGATCATGGCGACGGCGATCAGGCCGAGTCCCCAGGGGGACGCGACCCGTAAAATGCCACCGGCGTTGCCACGGCGTTCGAGCGCCTCGGCGATCCGATCGGCGGCGTCGGCGGTCAGGATCTGATGCTGTTCGGCGACGGCGCCGCGAGCGGCTTCGCTCACGGCGCGGGTCAGGGCGGTCGACATCGCGCCGTCCGGATCGTCCTTCACCGCCTTCCCGGCCCATTCGAGGATCAGGACCGCGAGTTCGCGCCGCAGAAGTTCGACGTCTGGAAAATGGCCGTCCGCCATCGTTCGGTCCTCGTCGCCGTTGGGCAGGCGCAGGCGATCGCGAGCCCGTCGGGGCTTGCCGTCTGCGCGGGCCGAAGCATCTCCCTTCCAAGATGAAGCGCGCCTGAACGAGCTTGGCTGTAGAAGCGGTCAAACTGTCGCGGGCGCCCGCGCCGTTTCGCGCCGTTCTAGCGCGAAGAACCGGGCTTGGCCGATCGGTAGCGATCAATCTCGATCCCATGGCGGCGCAGCTTGTCGTAGAAGGTCTTGCGCGGGGTTTGCAGCAGCGCCATGGCGGTGCGAGCGTCGCCGCCGCAAGCCGCGAGGGTCTCGCGAAGGATCATGGCCTCGTAGCGCCCCGTCCGTTCGGCCAGGCCCTGGGCGGCGCCCTGCGCCCCCTCCTCGACCGTCGAGGCGGACGGCAGCCCCAGCGCCACGCGCTCGGCGTAGTGGGCCAGCTCCCGCACATTGCCCGGCCAGTCGTGTCCAAGCAGGTGGCCGCGGATCGCCGAGGTCAGACGCGGCGTCGGCCGCCGCAGCCGCGCCGTCGCCTCGGCCAGGAAGTGACCGAACAGCGACGGCGCATCCTCGCGCCGCTCGCGCAGCGGTGGGATCACCAGGGTGACGACGTTCAGCCGGTAGTAGAGGTCGGCGCGGAAGGCGCCGTCGCGCACGGCTTCCGCCAGGTCGACCTTGCTCGCCGCGAGGATCCGCAGGTCCAGGTGTCGCGGCTCGGCCGCGCCGACCGGCCAGATCTCGCGCTCCTCGACGACGCGCAGCAGCTTGGCCTGCATGGCCAGCGACAGGCCCTCGATCTCGTCGAGGAACAGCACGCCGCGGTCGGCGCGCTCGATGCGGCCGATACTGGGGCGCAGGCTCGCCGCGCCGCTGGCCACGCCGAACAGGTCGGTTTCGAACACGGCCTCGGGCAGGGCGGCGCAGTTGACCGTGACCATGGGCCGATTGCGGCGCGATCCTCCGCGATGCAGGGCCTGGGCCACCAGGCCCTTGCCGACACCGGTCTCGCCCTGGATCAGCACGTCCACCTCGGCCTCGGCCAACTGGGCGATGGTGGCGCGCAGACGCTGTATGACCGGCGTGTCGCCGATCAGCAGAGAGCCGCCGGCGACCTGGGCGGCCGCCTCCAGGCGGCGGTTGTCCAGCACCAGGCTCCGCTTCTCCAGGGCGCGCGACAGGGCCGCGGCCAGCCGTTCCATCGGAAAGGGCTTGGAGACGAAGTCGTAGACGCCATCCTGCAAGGCCGCGACGGCCATGGCCACGTCGCCGTGGCCGGTGATCAGCAGCACCGGGATGTCCGGATCGACGGCCTGAATGCGCTCGAACAGCGCCAAGCCGTCCATGCCGGGCATGCGCACGTCCGAAACGACGACACCGTCGAAGTCGCGCGACACGGCCTTGAGCGTGGCCGGAGCATTGGCGAAGGCCGTGACGTCGAAGCCCCGCAGCGTCAGGCCCTGGGCCACCGCGACGCGCAGCGCCTCGTCGTCGTCGACGAGCAGGACCCTGCCGACCGGCGAGGTCATGGCGCGGCCTTGCGCAAGGCCAGGGTGAAGGTCGCGCCTTGCCCCGGCGCCGAAACCGCTGTCAGCGTTCCGCCGAAGTCGGCGGCGATGTCGTGGGCGATCACCAGGCCCAGGCCCAGGCCGCGCGGCTTGGTGGTCAGGAAGGGCGTGAACAGGGCCCGCTCCACCTCCGGCGCCAGGCCCGGCCCATTGTCGCCGACGGCGATCTCGACGGTGTCCGCGCGGTCCCGCACCGTGACGGTCACCACGCCGTCGGGGCGGCTCTCCACCGCCTCGAAGGCGTTCTGCAACAGATTGACCAGCACCTGTTCGAGCCGGACCCGCTCACCCAGCACGCTCAGTCCCGCGGTCTCGCCGCGTCGAACCAGCCGGGCCTCCTGCCGCCGCGACCGGCTGGCGGTCAGCAGCACCGAGCCGTCGATCACTTCCGAGACCAGGGTCGGCTCCACCCGGCCGTCGGCCTTGCGCGAGAAGGCCCGCAGTTCGTCGGTGATCCGGCCGATCCGCTCGGTCATGGCGACAATGGCCGAGAACGCCTCGCCGGCCGCGTCGGGACGATCGCGGGCGATCAGCAGCAGACCGTTGTCGGCATTGGCCCGGATCGCCGCCACCGGCTGGTTGATCTCGTGCGCCACGCCAGCGGCGATCTGGCCCAGGGAAGCCAGCTTGTTGGCCTGAACCAGGTCGGCCTGCAGCGAACGGAGCCGGACCTCCGTGCGCTGGCGTTCCTCGACCTCGTGCGAGAGGGCGCGGTTGGCGTCGGTCAGTTCGACGGTGCGGGCCTCGACCCGTCGTTCCAGCTCCAGACGCGTCTCGCGATCGCGCAGGGCGGCCAGGCGAATGCGCCGCCGCCTCACCCATAGCCACAGCAGGGCGGCGCTTAGCAGGATCCAGACCAGGGCGGTGATCCATCGCGCCGCCGCCGCCGCCTGCTCGGCGGGGCGAGCGGTGCTCAAGAGGTGCAGCGTCCAGCCGGGCGCCACCTCGGGCAGGCGCGTCTCGATCTGGCGATCGGCGCGCGGCGTGTCGGTCCGGACCACGCCGCCGGGCTTGGGATCCAAGGGCAGGGGCGCGAAGGTCGCCGCGCCGTACTGGCCTTGGGCGCGCAGGGCGTCACGCCGCGCTCGCGACAGCGGCTCGCGGGCGAGGAACCGCCATTCCGGCTGGCTGGTGATCAGCACCAGGCTTTGGCGATCCACGACGAAGGCCGGTTCGCCGATCGCGCGCCAGGCCGCCTCGACGCCGTCGAACTCCAGCTTGACGACGACCACGCCCAGCGGTCCGGTTGGGCCGTCGATGCGGCGCGCGAGATAGAGGCCGGGCTTGCGGCTGACCGTGCCCAGCGCGAACTGCTCGGCGTAGCCCCGACGCAGGGCCTCGGTGAAATAGGGGCGAAAGCCATAGTTCGAGCCGACGAAGCTGGTCGGCAGCCGCCAGTTGCTGGCGGCCGTGGTGACGCCGTCGGCGGCGACGACATAGACCGCCGCGGCGCGGGCCTGGACGCCCAGCGTCTCCAGCTTGCGCGACAAGGCCTCCAACCGGGCGGGCGATCGGCTGGCGAGCGCGGCCTTCAGGTCGGCGTCGTCGGCCAGGACCAGCGGCAAGGCGCGCTGCTTGTCGAGCTCGCTGCGCAGCACCGCCGCGTGCAGCGCCGCCGAGGCGTCCGCCCGCGCGCGCAGCGCCGTCATCGCCCGCGTCTCGACCAGGGCGCCGACCGCCCAGGCCAGGAGCGCGCCGATCAGCGCCGCGACCACGGCGAATGCGGCTAGCCGCGACCGCGACACGGTGGGGCCCGAGGCGGAAGGCAGTTCCGGTTCGGCCGGTTCGGGTTGTGCCATATTCCACACAATATGGGGGAGATCCGGGCGAACTATGGCACGGAGAGTCGCGCGATGACGAGCTGAAATCTACCCATTCCCGCTATTAATCATGGGCTTATGGATTTTACCGGCGACGTGGCTCTCGTCGTCCGACTCCGGCGCCATTCTTGGTCCAAGCGCCTACCTGCAAGGGCGCGCGAGGAAACAAGCCAGGAGCTCGCCGAATGATCCCGCAAGCCTCGTCCGCCGCCGCGCCGCCGCGCCCCGGCCGCTGGTACGCACACCTTTACGTCCAGGTGCTGGTCGCCATCGTCGCCGGCGCCCTGATCGGCCACTTCCAGCCGGGCTTCGGCGAGAGCCTGAAGCCGCTGGGCGACGCCTTCATCAAGCTGGTGAAGATGGTCATCGCGCCGGTGATCTTCCTCACCGTCGTCACCGGCATCGCCGGCATGCGCGACCTGGGCAAGTTCGGGCGGGTGGTGCTCAAGGCCTTCGCCTATTTCCTGACCTTTTCGACCCTGGCCCTGGCGCTGGGCATGCTGGTCGGCAACCTGGTCCATCCAGGGGCCGGCATGAACATCGATCCGGCAAGCCTGCACAGCGACAAGGTCGCCGACTACGCCGCCAAGGCCCACGAGACGACCGTCGTCGGCTTTCTCAGCAACATCATCCCGGCCACGGTCACCGGCGCCTTCGCCGACGGCGACATCCTGCAGGTGCTGTTCTTCTCGATCCTGTTCGGCGTGTCCCTGGTGCTGGTCGGCGACAAGGGGCGGCCGGTGGTCGACCTGCTGGAGTCGATCGCCCACGCCTTCTTCCGCTTGGTCGGCATCCTGATGAAGGCCGCCCCGATCGGCGCTTTCGGGGCGTTCGCCTTCACGATCGGCAAGTACGGCATCGGCGCGGTGGTGAACCTGGCCGCCCTGGTCGGCGCCTTCTACGCCACCTCGCTGATCTTCGTGCTGGTGATCCTGGGGGCCGTGGCCCGCTTCAACGGCTTCTCGATCCTGAAGCTGATCCGCTACCTGAAGAGCGAGCTGCTGCTTGTGCTGGGCACGAGCTCGTCGGAATCGGCCCTGCCCAGCCTGATCGACAAGCTGGAGCGCGCCGGCTGCGCCAAGCCCGTCGTGGGCCTGGTCGTGCCGACCGGCTATTCGTTCAATCTGGACGGCACCAACATCTACATGACCTTGGCGGCGCTGTTCATCGCCCAGGCCACCGGCGTGCACCTGTCGCTGGGCGACCAACTGCTGCTTCTGGGCGTGGCCATGCTGTCGTCGAAGGGCGCCGCGGGGGTCACCGGGGCGGGCTTCATCACCTTGGCCGCCACCCTGTCGGTGGTGCCGTCGGTGCCCGTGGCCGGCATGGCCCTGATCCTGGGCGTCGACCGCTTCATGAGCGAGTGCCGGGCCTTGACCAACTTCATCGGCAACGCCGTCGCCACCATCGTCGTCAGCCGCTGGGAAAACGCGCTCGACAAGGACGCCCTCGACGCGGCCCTGGCCGGCCACGCCGCGCCGTCCGACCTCGAGCCGGTTCCGGTCGCGGCCGAGTAGCGGGGAGAACCGACCATGCGTACGCTTTTCGCCACCACCGCCCTCGTGGCCGTCGGCTTCGCCGGCGCGGCCCGCGCCGAGGACGCCGACCTGGCCGCCCTCAAGGCCCAGATCCAGCTGCTGCAGGCGCGGATCGACGTCCTGGAGCGCCAGTCCGCTGTGCCGACCGCGCCCGCTCCATCGGTCGCGCCCCCGCCGCCGGCGGCCCCATTGGCCCCGCCGCCGCCGAAGACGGAGCCGGTGCGCTGGGAGAACTCGCCGCGCTTCACCGACCCCTCAGGCGCGACGTTCAAGCTGCGCGGCCGCATCCTGCTGGACGCCGTCGACGCGGTCGCCGAGCGCGATGGCGTGGCCGACTACCGCGCCCGCCAATTCAAGGCGCGGCAGCTGTTCCTGGGCGTCGAGGGCCAAACCGGCCGCTGGGCCTATCGCCTGGAAGGCGGCGCGGTCAGCGGCGGCGCCTGGGGCTGGGACGACGCGATCATCGAGTACAAGCTCGACGCCCAGACCTCGCTGCTGGCCGGCAACCAGAAGGCGGCTTCGCTGGAGGGGCTGACGTCGTTCAAGTCGATCACCTTCATGGAGCGCGGCGCCTATGGCGACGTGATCGACGCCGGCTACGCCCTTGCGCTCCAGGCCGTGCGCACCGGCCCCGACTGGTCGCTGTGGGCGGCCTTGCAGGGCGACAACATCAACAAGACGGACGCCGCCGGCGGCTACGACCCCAACCAGGCCGTCGAGCGTCTGGGCGCCACCGTCCGCGCCACCTGGTCGCCGCGGCTGTCGGAGACGGACCGTCTGCACCTGGGCGCCTGGTTGCGCCGGCGCGATCGGGGCGGAGAGGTCGGCTTCACCTATTCGGCGGCCGCCAATACGGCTTTCCGGTCCCAGACCTCGTCGGGCGCGACCCTGTTCTCGACGGGCGCGGTCGGCGACGGCGACACCACCGTCGGCGTCGAGGCCGCCTGGATCCACCGCGCGCTGTCGCTGCAGGGCGAAGCGGCCCGGATCAAGGTCGACCGCATCGCCTCGAGCCTCAGCCCCGCCCTGGGCGGGCCGGACTTCGACATCGTCACCGGCTATGCCGCGGCCAGCTGGTTCGCGACCGGCGAAACCCGTCCCTACAATCCCAACGGCTCGTTCGGCCGGATCAAGGTCGCCCATCCGCTCGACAAGGGCGGCTTTGGCGCTTTCGAGCTGGCGGCGCGCTACGACTATGCCGACTTCAGCGACATGGCGCCCAACAGCGTGGTCGCGTCGGCTTCGCAGACGGGTCTGGCCACGGCGGGGACCTATCGCGCGGTGACGTTGGGAGCCAACTGGTATCCCTACAGCTATGTCCGACTGACGGGGAACCTGACCCGGGCCAAGATCGACAACCGGCCGATCGCCGGCGTTCAGCTGGACGCCGACGTCACCGTGGCGCAGGCGCGGCTGCAGGTGGAATTCTAGCGGCGGGGGCGAGCTGGTGGCTTCGACCGCTAGGTGCAATCGGCATTCATTGCAAATTGCCGCCTTCCTGGGCCTTGTGCCCAGGACCCAGGGTTCAGCTTCAACAGAATTGAGGCTGAGTTCACRGTCTTTCAGCGGTGCAAACCCAGAGAGTCCACACCTGCCTCGAACATGGGTCCTGGGCACAAGGCCCAGGAAGGCAGTGAGATTTTGACCCGCCCCAGGTGAATGTCGACCCGACCTAGCCCTCGACGCGTTCGATGTCCGCGTCGCTGTACCCGAAGTGATGGGCGACCTCGTGGACGAAGACGTGCTCGATCAGCGAGGCGATGCCGGTGTCGGAATCGAACCATTCGTCCAGGATCGGGCGTCTGAAGAGACGGATGGTCGAGGGCATGGCCGCCAGGTCGAGGATGCTGCGCTGCGTGAGGTCGACCCCCTCGTACACGCCGGTCAGTTCGAACGGATCCTCGATGTCCAGGGACGCCAGCAGCTCTTCGTCGGCGAAGTCCTCGACGATCACCCGGGTTTCGCCGACCGCGGAGCGGATCGCGGCCGGAAGGCCCGTAAGCGTCTGGTTCGCGATCTCCGCGAAATAGGCCGGGGACGGCGCTTGGAGGCCGAGCCAGCCTTCGGCGGCGGAAGCGGCTCCGATGACCCGCGCATCCCCGCCCAGTTCATCGACCAGCACGTGGCTGATCAGCTCGCCGAGCGAGACGTCGCCGCGCTCGGCCCATTCATCGAGGATCGGGCGGCGGAAGAGCAGCACCGACGGGTCGGCGCCTTGATAGAGACCGGTCAGCGCGAACGGATCCTCGATCCCCTGGTCGGCCAGCATCGCCTCGGACGGAAAGTCCTCGACCCGGACCGCCACCTCGCCTGACCGGGCGCGGACGTCGGTAGGCAGGGCGTCGAAGGCCTGTTTGGCCAGGACGGCGAAGTCGTCGAGCGAGGGGGCGAGGCGGTCGGACCAGGTCATGACCCTCCAAATAGAGCGATTAGAGGCGAGCGCCATCCGGTCGCTCGGCGAAATAGCGACAGACCGCCACGTGCGGCCTTGATCGCGCTCTGGTCATGGCCGGACTAATCTGGGATTCTGATTCGACGACCCGCTGGGGTAAGCGACGCGCCTGATGACTTCGAATGACCTGATCCTCGCGGCGGCGGCTGGCGCGGTCTGCCTCGCCATTTGCGCCACCTTGTGGTCGCTGGGGCAGCGCCGGAGCTTCGAGGCCCGCATCGCCGCGCTGAAGGCGCGCCTGGCCCGGCAAGAAGGCGGGGCGTCCGGCGCCCAGGCGTGGGCCGAAGCCTTCGACACCGCCGTGATCGAGGTCGAGGGCGGCGCCGCCGGCCTGGTTTCGGGCGTCGAGAGCCTGTCGGCCTGCGCCCAGGCCCTGGGCGTCGGCCATGACGTCAATGCGGTGGTCGCGGCTTTGGGCCAGGCCGATCCCGACCACGCCCACAAGCTCTCGGCCCTGTTCGAGCGCGGCGAGGCCTGCGCCTTCGAGGTCCGAGGCCCGAGCGGCTCGGTGTCGGTTGAGGGCCGCGCGGCCGGGGCCCTGGCCTGGCTGCGAATGTCGGCCGTCACCGGCGCGGATTCAGGCCTGCCGTCCGCGGCCCGCTTCGCCGCCTTCGTCGACAGCGTCGCCGAGCCGGCCTGGGTGGCCGGGTCGGACGGCCAGGCGGTCTGGGGCAACGAGGCCTTTGTCCGCGCCGTCGGGGCGACCTCGGCCGCCGCGCCGGCCCTGGTCGGCAAGACCTTCGATCGCGCCGCCGACGCCCTGGTCATCGAGGCCGCCGAGAAGGGCGAGCGCCGCGAGGCTCTGCGCTGGATCAATCTGGAGGGCCGCCGCCGCGCGTTCCGCCTGTCTGCCCAACCGCTGGAAGGCGGCGGGGTGGGCGTGTTCTGCGCCGACGTCACCGAGATCGAGGACGTCCGCGACGCCTTCAAGAAGCACGTCGAGGCCCACGACGAGACTCTGAACCACATCGCCGAGGCGGTGGCGATCTTCAGCCAGACGCGGCGCCTGTCGTATCACAACACCGCCTTCGCCGAGCTGTGGGGCCTGGAGCGGGCCTGGCTGGACGAGCGGCCGACCCACGGCGAGGTGCTGGACCGCCTGCGCCAGCGCCGCCGTCTGCCCGAGACCATCGACTACGCCAGCTGGAAGGCCGCCGAACTGGCCCGCTACGAGGACCTGGGGCCTCAGGCCGACGACCTCTGGCACCTGCCCGACGGCCGGACGCTGAAGGTCGTGCGCCAGCCGCACCCGCTGGGCGGCATGCTGCTGATCTATTCCGACATCACCGGCGAGCTGAAGCTGCGGGCCCAGTACAACGCCCTGATCCAGGTACAGCAGGCTACGCTGGACAAGCTGAACGACGCGGTCGCGGTGTTCGGCTCGGATGGCCGCCTGCGCCTGCACAACGAGGCGTTCGAGACCTTCTGGAACGTCACCCCGCACGCCCTGGAGGCGGCCGGCGACTTCGAGGGTGTGGTCGAGCTGTGCGTCCCGCGCCTGCACGACCTGGCCTTCTGGCGCGAGCTGAAGGGGCGGGTGGCCGATCCCGATCCGCAGATGCGGGCGCCGACCTCGGGCGAGGTGCGGACCTCCGACGACCGCATCGTCGTCTATCAGAGCCGGCCGTTGCCCGACGGCGCGACCCTGATCGCCTTCGCCGACGTCACCGACACCCGCGACCTGCAAAGCGCGCTGGCCGACCGTTCCGCCGCCTTGGCCGAGGCGGAGCGACTGAAGCGCGACTTCGTCGGCAATGTCTCGTACGAGCTGCGCACGCCGCTGACCACGATCATCGGCTATTCCGAGCTGCTGGAGCGGGCCGACGGCATTTCGGAGCGCGGCCGCAATCATGTAGCCGCCGTCCGCGCCGCCGCCACCCAGCTGGCCCGCTCGATCGATGACGTGCTGGACATGGCCCAGATCGACGCCGGCGAGATGGCGCTGGAGATCGAGGACATCCGCGTCGCCGACCTGCTGCTGAACGCCCAGGAGCGCGCCCTGAAGGACGCCCAGCTGGGCGGGGTGACGCTGGCGGTGGAGTGCGAGGAGGATGTCGGCCTGATCCGCGGCGACGCCAAGCGCCTGACCCAGACCCTGGACCACCTGGTCGAGAACGCCCTGCGCCAGACCCCGCCCGGCGGCCGGGTCACCTTGCAGGCTCGCCGCGCCCTGGGCGAGGTGCGCCTCGACGTTTCCGACACCGGCCGGGGCGTGCCGTTCCACGTCCAGGCCCACATCTTCGACCGCTTCGTCGGCCGCGACCGGGGCGGCCCGGGCCTGGGCCTGGCCTTGGTCAAGGCGCTGGTCGAGCTGCACGGTGGCTGGGTGGCGCTGGAAAGCGAGCCGGGCGCCGGCTCGACCTTCACCTGCCACCTGCCCGAGACCCAGCAACCCGGCGCCATGCAGCCCGAACTGGGCTTCTAGGATGATCCGGCTGGCGGTTCCGACGCCGGCCTCATGGGCCGTCCTGGGGCCCGTCCTGCTGGCCGGTCTGCTGCTGGCCGGGCCGGCCGTCGCTCGCGACAAGCTGGAGGTCAAGGACTGGTGGGGCGCCTGCGACAACGTCCGGGCCTGCACGGCCTATGGCTTTTCGTCGAATGATGTCGACGGCGTGGCCCTGCGCGTGCGGCGGGACGCCGGACGGACCGCCCCGCCTCTATTCGACCTGGTCCTGGGGCCCGAGCAAAGCCGAGGCGTCGCGGGGGCCCTAGACCTGTTCGTCGACGGCAAGGCCGTGGCGCGGACCGRCGCTCCGGAAGGCGAGAACGACGATTTCCGCACCTGGGCCGTGGCGGACGGCGCGGCGTTTTCGGCGGCGATCGCGCGCGGAACCGGGCTGGAGCTGAGGACCGGCAAGAAGACTGTGGCGACGGTGTCGCTGTCCGGCGCCTCGGCCGTCCTGCGCTGGATCGACGACCAGCAGAAGCGCGTGGGCGGGGTCACCGCCCTGGTCGCCAAGGGGCCCGCGCCCGCCGCCGCCGTTCCCGCGCCGCCATTGGCGCCGGTTATCCGCGCCGCTCGGGCGGTCAGCCAGAAGGGCCTGACCGACAAGCCCCCGGCCTCGGTGTTGAAGCGCCTCGCCGGCCTGGATTGCGCGACCGACAATCCGGCGCTGGACGCCCCGGTGTCCAGCCGGCCGGCGCCAGGCCTGGTGCTGTGGGTGATCCCCTGCTGGGTGGGCGCCTACCAGACCGCCTCGGCCCTGGTGCTGGCTGACGAGGCGGGCGGCCACGCGCGTCTCGCCGACTTGGGAGATGGGCCCGCCGCCGAACGGGCCATGGCCACCAACGCCAGCTACGACGCCGACCATCAGAAGCTCCACAGCTACGCCAAGGGCCGGGGCGTCGCCGACTGCGGGATCACCGAGACCCGTGTCTGGACCGGCAAGGCCTTCGTCCTGGCGGCGCGTAGCGAACTCTCGGCTTGCCGAGGCCTGCCCGAAGAGTTCTGGGTTGAGACCTATCGCAGCCGATAGCGTCGGCTCGCGGCCGGTCACGCATATCGCATAAGGATATCTTTATGCGTTAATTGCTCGGAAGGGCTGGGCGCTGTATAAGCCCCACCCAAGACACTTCATTCTCACGACTTCCGCAGGAGCCGACCGTGGCCGACTATATCGTCAAGGACATCTCGCTCGCCGATTACGGCCGCAAGGAACTCGCCATCGCCGAGACCGAAATGCCGGGCCTGATGGCCACCCGCGCCGAATACGGTCCGCAGCAGATTCTGAAGGGCGCCCGCATCGCCGGCAGCCTGCACATGACCATCCAAACCGGCGTGCTGATCGAGACCCTCACCGCCCTGGGCGCCGAAGTGCGCTGGGCGTCGTGCAACATCTTCTCGACCCAGGACCACGCCGCCGCGGCCATCGCCGCCTCGGGCGTGCCGGTGTTCGCCTTCAAGGGCGAGAACCTGGTCGAGTACTGGGAATACGCCCACAAGATCTTCGAGTGGCACGACGGCGGCTACCCGAACCTGATCCTCGATGACGGCGGCGACGCCACCCTGCTCTGCGTGCTGGGCCCCAAGGCCGAGAAGGATCCCTCGATCCTGAACAACCCGCAGAACGAGGAAGAAGAAGCCCTCTTCGCCGTGATGAAGAAGTACCTGGCCGAAAAGCCGGGCTTCTACTCGGCCATCCGCGCCGCCATCACCGGCGTGTCGGAAGAAACCACCACGGGCGTGCACCGCCTGTACCAGATGGCTCAGAAGGGCGAGCTGCCGTTCCCGGCCATCAACGTCAACGACAGCGTCACCAAGAGCAAGTTCGACAACCTGTATGGCTGCCGTGAATCGCTGGTCGACGCGATCCGTCGCGGCACCGACGTCATGCTGTCGGGCAAGGTCGCGGTGGTCTGCGGCTATGGCGACGTGGGCAAGGGCTCGGCCGCCTCGCTGCGCCAGGGCGGCGCCCGCGTGATCGTCACCGAAGTCGATCCGATCTGCGCCCTGCAGGCGGCGATGGAAGGCTATGAGGTCCAGACCCTTGCCGACGTCGCTGACAAGGCCGACATCTTCGTCACGGCGACCGGCAACAAGGACGTCATCACGGTCGAAGACATGCGCCGGATGAAAAACAACGCCATCGTCTGCAACATCGGCCACTTCGACTCGGAAATTCAGGTCGCCGGCCTGAAGAACTTCAAGTGGGACGAGATCAAGCCGCAGGTCCACCATGTGGAATTCCCGGACGGCAAGAAGCTGATCCTGCTGTCGGAAGGCCGCCTGGTGAACCTGGGCAACGCCACCGGTCACCCCTCGTTCGTGATGTCGGCCTCGTTCACCAACCAGACCCTGGCCCAGATCGAACTGTGGACCAACAAGGCCAAGTACCAGAACCAGGTCTACACCCTGCCCAAGCACCTGGACGAGAAGGTCGCCTTCCTGCACCTGGCGAAGCTGGGCGCGAAGCTGACCACCTTGCGCAAGGACCAGGCCGATTATATCGGCGTGCCGGAAGCCGGCCCGTTCAAGCCGGACCACTACCGCTACTAGGCTTGGGTCGAAAAGGGCCTGTCGCTATAAAGAGCGACGTTTCCGTTACGGAAATCGCCTGATTTTCCAAGGGGAAGGCCCGCTGGCGACGGCGGGCCTTCTCTTTTGGCCTCCCCCGCGAAACCGCCCTATTCAAGTCCTCAATGCTCCGCTAATCGCTTTGCCATGCCGCTAGCCCTGATCATCTCCAGCCATGTCGCCGGCAGCCAGGTGGGCGCGACGGCGCAAGCCACCGCCCTGGCCCAGTTCCGGATCGACTCGATGGTCGTGCCGACGGTGCTGTACGGCCGGCATCCCGGCTGGGGCCTGCCCGGCGGGGCGCCAGTGCCGATCGAGGTGTTCGAGGGCATGCTGGACGGCATCGAGGCCAACGGCCTGTTCGGCCTGGTGGACGTGGTCATCACCGGCTATTTCGCCACCGCCGCCCAGGCCCGGTCCGCCGCACGGGTGATCGACGCCGTGCGCGCGAGCCCGCGCCAGGGCGCGGCCACCCGCAAGCCGGTCGTCATCGTCGACCCGACCATGGGCGACGCCGGCAAGGGCCTCTACATCCCGGCCGAGACCGCCGACGAGATCATCGCCGACTTGATCCCGCGCGCCGACGTCGTGGCCTGCAATTCCTGGGAGCTGAAGAAGCTGACCGGGACCGACGCCCGCGATCCGGTCTCGGCCATGAAAGCCGCCCGGCTGCTGGGCAAGACCACCCTGGTCTCCTCGGTCCAGCGCGGGGCCGAGATCGGCGTCGTTCTGGCCGACAAGAAAGAGGCCTGGCTGGCCGCCCACGCCAAGGCCGAGCGCTCGCCCAACGGCACCGGCGACCTGCTGACCGCCCTCTACGCCGCCTCAATCCTGGAGGGCCAGACCTTCTCGTACGGCCTGGCCCGCGCCGTCGGCGGGGTGGCCGAGACGGTCACCGCCGCCAACATCTGGAACGCCCCGGAGCTGCCGATCGTGGCCATGGGCGCGCGGATCAAGCAGACCTCGCCGACCGTGCGCATCGAGCGGCTGGCTTAGGAACAGCAGCTGTCATCCCGGGCGAAGCGCAGCGCAGACCCGAGACCGCGACAGGCTCAGAGCTTCCGGCGGTCCCGGCTCTACGCGCTTCGCGCTACGGCCGGGATGACAGTGTTGATGAGCTTGCGGTAGACGAAACCATGACCGAGATCACCGGCCTCTGCCCCGACCGCTTCGCCCGCGTCCGCGACGCCTTCGAAGCCAATTTCGTTGATGGTGGCGAGCTGGGCGCCCGCTTCGCCTTCGCCATCGACGGCGAGATCGTCGTCGACCTGATGGGCGGCTTCGCCGATCGCAAGCGCGAGGTCCCGTTTGGTCCCGACACCTTGACGGCGCTGTTCTCGACCACCAAGGCCGTGGCGGCCCTGCTGGTCGCGCGCCTGGTCGACGAGGGCCGGCTGGCCTACGACCAGCCCGTCGCCGACGTCTGGCCTGAGTTCGCGCAAAACGGCAAGCAGGCCGTCACGATCGAGCAGGCGCTGTCGCATCAGGCCGGCCTCTCCGGCTTCCCCGACGAGACCGACCCGGCCCTGTGGTTCGACTGGGACGCCACCTGCGCCAAGCTGGCGGCCATGGCCCCGCTATTTCCGATCGGCTCGGCCAGTGGCTATCACCCGGTCACCTTCGGCTACATCGCCGGCGAGATCTTCCGCCGGGTCGACGGCCGCACCATGGGGACGGCGCTGCGCGAGGACATCGCGGTCCCGCTCGGCCTGGACCTGTGGATCGGCCTCCCCGACAGCGAGCACGGCCGCGTCGCCGAGCTGATGCGGCCGACCGCCTTGCCGAAGTTCGGCGAGCTCAACGCCGCCGTGACGGCCGCCTTCCTGAAGCCGTGGTCCTCGCCCGGCGGCAAGGGCGCGGCCGAGTGGCGGCGGGTCGAGATCCCCTCGGCCAATGGCCACGCCACCGCGCCGGCCCTGGCCCGGCTGATGGGCGCCCTGGCCAGCGGCGGTAGCCTGGATGGCCGCTCGCTGATCACCCCGGCCGGGATCAAGGCCGCCACGGCCCAGCGCATCGTCGGCCAGGACCTCGTTTTGCCCTATGTGATCAGCTGGGGCGCGGGCTTCATGCGCAACGAACCCAACATGTTCTATGGCCCGACGGCCGAGGCGTTCGGCCACTCGGGCTGGGGTGGCTCGTGCGCCTTCGCCGACCCGACGCGCGGGGTGTCGGGCGCGTATGTGATGAACAAGCAGGGCAATGCGCTGATCGGCGACCCGCGCGCCGTGCGCCTGATCGAGGCGGCCTACGCCTCCTTGTAAACTGTCATCCCGGCCAAGCGCGAAGCGCGCCGAGCCGGGACCGCCGGAAGCGCGGCGTGTCCGGCGGTCCCGGGTCTCCGCTGCGCTACGCCCGGGATGACATGGGCTTTATGGTGATCCCCCCGACCACGCCCGCCGCGACCGCCGCGACGGCGCTGATCCCCATCACCCACGGATAGCCTCCACCGCTGGGGGCGAAGTAGACGAGACCCAGCACCGCCACGGCCAGCAGGCCGGCGACGCGGGCGACGGCGTTGTTGATCCCCGAGGCGACGCCYGCATGGCTGGACGGAACGGCCGCCATCACCGTGCTGGTCAGGGGGGCGACGCTGATGGTCATGCCCACGGCCAGCACCATCAGCCCGGGCAGGACCCCGGTCCAGAAGCCGCTTCCCAGCCAGGGCGCGCCCAGCAGGGCGAAGCCGAGGCCGGCGACGATCGGGCCGACGGTCAGCATGGCCCGCGCCCCGACCTTGTTGGCCATCCGGCCGGCGAAGCCCGACAGCGTCCCCATCACCGCCGAGATCGGCAGCAGGGTCGCCCCGGCCCCGGCGGCGCTGTAGCCATGCTTGGCGATCAACTCGTAGGGCAGGAAGAACATCGCGCCGGTCAGGCCGAAATACAGCGCCAGGGTCAGCAGGTTGGCGCCGCTGAACGTCGTCGAACGATAGAGGGTCAGCGGCATCATCGGATGCTTCTCGCGGCTCTGCAGCACGACGAAGCCGACCAGGATCGCCGCGCCGGCGAGGAGGGCGCTCCAGACGGTGAGGCTCTGCCAGCCGCGTTCGCCCGCGGCCGTCAGGCCCCAGGTCAGGGCGCCCAGGCCCAGGGCGGCCAGGACGGCGCCGCGCCAGTCCAGGTGCTCGACGTCGGGGTCGCGGCTCTCGGGCACGGCCTTCAGGGTCAGCCAGACGGTGGCGGCGGCGATCGGCAGGTTGATCAGGAAGATGGCTCGCCAGGACACCGCGTCGACCAGCCAGCCGCCCAGCACCGGCCCGAACGCTCCGGTCACCGCGCCAAAGCCGGCCCAGGCCCCGATCATCGGCCCGCGCGCCTTCTCGTCGAACGCGGCGCCGAGGATGGCCAGGCTGGCCGGCACGACGAGCGCGGCGGCGATCCCCTGCAAGGCGCGAGCGGCGATCAGGAAGGCGATGTCGGGCGAGAGCGCGCAGCCCAGGGAGGCGAGGGCGAACAGGGTCACGCCGATCACGAAGACCTTGCGGCGGCCCCAGCGGTCGCCGGCCGAGCCGCCGATCAGGACCAGCGAGCCCAGCAGCAGCAGGTAGGCGTTGACGATCCACTGGATCTGGTCGGGCCGGGCGTTCAGCGCCTGGCGGATGGCGGGCAGGGCGACATTGACGACCGAGCCGTCGATGAAGGCCAGGCTGGAGCCCAGCACCGTCGCCGCCAGGATCAGGCGGCCGCGCGCGGGCGAGATGGCTTCGTCGCGGCTGGGGGAGGGCGCGTCGGTCATGGGGGAGACGATGACCCGTGGCGACGCGGCTGCCTAGCCCGCTTCGACCAGTCGCTGGGCCAACCGCTCCTCCTGGCGGGTCAGCATCGAGCGGCCCTTGTTGACCTTCAGCGGCGCGGCCTGGCCGGTGGTCAGATAGGCGATCCCGCGCCCGGACCTCGGATCGACCCAGAGGCCGGACGTCAGGCCATAGGCGTCGCCGGCGTGGCCGATCCACCCCGCGCAGCTGTCGAAGACGTTGTCGCCCGTCCCGCCGGTCAGGGTCTGGACGCCCAGGCCGTAGGCGGCGATCAGGCCGCCATAGCCTTCGCCGTTCGGATGCTTGGGATCGAAGCGCCAGGTCGGCGCGGTCATCCGGGCGAAGGTCGCGGGCTTCAGGATCGGCGCGCCCTTGGCCAGGAGGACGCGGCCGATGGCGGCCAGGTCCAGGACCGAGGCGCGCAGACCGCCCTGTGGACCGAAGACGAAGCCGTTCTCCCCGGGGCGATAGCCGTCGAGGCCACGTCCGGCCGCCTCGGGCGCCGTGCGGACCGCGGGCTCCGGCGCCGGCGGGACGGCGGCGTCCAGCTGGGCGATCCAGGAGCCGTTGGCGTCCCATGGTCCGTCTTCCGACGAGGTCTTGCGATAGAGGACGGCGCGGCGGTCGCGGACGTCTTGCGGAACGCCGCTCCAGTTGTAGCCGCAGGAGAGGCCTAGGGGCGCGAACACCACCCGCGCCATGAAGCGGTCGAACCGCTCGCCGCTGACGGCCTCAATCAGCTGGGCGACCAGGGCGTAGTTGACGTCGGCATAGGCGAACCAGTCGCCGGGCGGCTCGGTCGCAGGGCCGAACCAGGCTCCGTCGTCCCACTGGACGCCGCCGGGCGTCAGGGCCGCGCTGAGCGGGCGGCCGAAGGCGACCGGATAGCTGGGCCCATTGCGCAGGCCGCTGGTGTGGGACAGCAGCCGTCGGGGCGTGATCCGCGCGTCTGGAAAGCGCGGGTGGCGCAGCGGGAAGCCCAGGATCTGGCCGGCGTCGTCGTCGAGCCCAACCTTTCCCGCCTCGACCAAGGTCATGAAGCCCAGCGCCGCGACCAGCTTGGAGATCGAGGCGATGCGGGCCGGCGAGGCGGGCGTCATGGCCCGGCCGCTGGTCACGTCGGCCAGGCCGCGCGCGACGCGGAACCGGTCGCCGCGCTGGTCGAACGCGACGCCGGCCAGGGCGGGCAGGGCGGCGTTCGGATCGCCGTCGCCGGCCAGCAGCGCGCCGTAGGGATCGGGGGCGGCCGCGCCCACGAACGTGGAAAAGGCGAGCGCGCTTCCGGCGGCGAGGACGAGGCGGCGGGTCGGCATGGACCGACCCTAGAATGATCTAGGCCGCGGGCGCCAGGGCCCGCGTCTTCTTCCACGCGCCATAGGCGAAGGTGGCCACGCCCAGCCAGATGAACACGAACGACAGGGCCCGCAGTGGCGTGAACGCCTCGCCGAACGCCACCCCCAGCAGGAATTGCAAGGTCGGGGCGATGAACTGCAGGAAGCCGACCGCCGACAACGGCAGGCGGCGGGCCGACCAGGCGAACAGGGCCAGGGGAACCACCGTGGCCGGCCCGGCCAGGGCCAGCAGGCTGGTGACCCCGGCGCCGGCGCCGAAGTGGCCCTGACCCGTCGACTGCAGGTGCAGGACGTAGAACAGGCCGGGCAGGGCTAGATAGGCGCATTCGACGAATAGGCCGGTCTGGGCGTCGGCCTTCACCTGCTTACGCAGGATGGCATAGGCGCAGAACGTCAGGGCCAGGCCCAGCGAGACGATCGGCAGGTGGCCCAGGGCGATGGTCTGGATGGCCACCCCGACGGCGGCGAAGCCGATGGCGATCTTGCCCGCCGTGCTCATGCGCTCACGAAACAGCAGGGCGCCGGCCGCCATGTTCATCAGCGGATTGATGTAATAGCCGAGGCTGGCCTCGATCACGTGGCCGGCGTTGACCGCGAAGACGTAGATCGTCCAGTTGCTGAAGATCGCCAGGGTCGACAGCGCCAGCACGCCGAGGGTCTTGGGTTGGCGCAGCACCGCCGCGACCTGGCCGCCCTGCTTGGCGATCAGCACCAGGCCGCCGGCCCACAGCACCGACCACAGCGAGCGGTGGGCGATCATTTCCCACGACGAGACGCCCAGGTTCGACAGCAGGTGGAAGTACAGGGGCAGGAAGCCCCACAGGACGTAGCAGCCGACGCCGGCGGCGTAGGCGGAGCGGCTTTCGGCCTGGGGACCGGGACTCGAGGGCATGAACCGAACCTTTTGGGGGCTTCTCTCAGTTAGGAAGCCCGCCGTCCGCCCGCATCTTGCTGGGGTTCAGAAACTTGGCCTCACCCACTGTCATCCCGGCCGTAGCGCGGCGAAGAGCCGGGATCGCAACAAGCTCAGGGCTTCCGGCGGTCCCGGCTTTCGCGGGATGACAGCTAAGGAAGAGGATCAGGCCGGGGTCTTCTGCTTGATCAGGCCCTTGTCGTGGAGGAGCTGGGCGATCTGCACGGCGTTCAGGGCCGCGCCCTTGCGCAGGTTGTCGGCGACGCACCAGAGCGCGATGCCGTTCTCGACGGTCGGGTCGGTGCGGATGCGCGAGACATAGACCGGGAACTCACCGGCGCTTTCCTTCGGCGTCATGTAGCCGCCGTCCTCGCGCTTATCGATGACTTCCACGCCGTCGGCCTCGCGCAGGATCTCGCGGACGTCGTCCTCGTCCAGCGGGGTTTCGAACTCGATGTTCACCGACTCGGCGTGGCCGACCATGACCGGCACGCGCACGCAGGTGGCGGTCAGCTTGATCGACGGATCCAGGATCTTCTTGGTTTCCGCCATCATCTTCCACTCTTCCTTGGTGAAGCCGTCTTCCATGAAGACGTCGATGTGCGGGATGACGTTGAAGGCGATCTGCTTGGTGAACTTCTTGGGCGGCGGGGCGCCCAGGACGAACACGCCCTTGGTCTGCTCCCACAGCTCGTCCATGCCTTCCTTGCCCGCGCCCGACACCGACTGGTAGGTCGAGACGACGACGCGCTTGATCTTGGCTTCGGCGTGCAGCGGCGCGAGGACCACCACCAGCTGCGCGGTCGAGCAGTTGGGGTTGGCGATGATGTTCTTCGGCAGCTTGTTGACCGCCTCGGGGTTCACTTCCGGCACCACCAGCGGCACGTCCGGGTCCATCCGGAAGTGGCTGGAATTGTCGATCACGATCGGACCGGCCGCGCCGATCTTCTCGCCCCAGGCCTTGGAGATCGCGCCGCCGGCGCTCATCAGCACAATGTCGACCTTCGAGAAGTCGAACTGTTCGAGGTCCTGGCAACGCAGGATCTCGTTGCCGAACGAAACCTCGACGCCGATGGACTTGCGGCTGGCGATGGCGTGCATCTTGTCGACGGGGAATTTGACTTCCTCGAGGATGTTGAACATCTCGCGGCCCACATTGCCCGTGGCGCCGACCACCGCGACCCGGTAACCCATCGCGCTCTCCTGAATACTGCCAAAAAACGGCTGATGTTCCGCGACAGATCGCGGAGCCGCGTTCCGTTACGCCTCATGCCCTTCGGGCGCAAGGCGAGGAAAGCTGGCGGTTCGATCAGTCCGGCTTTGAAGACTCCGGCTTGGCCGGCGCCGCCGGCGCGGGGTCGTCCTCGAACGTGAAGGCGATCGGGATGGTGATGACCAGGCCGTCGACCGTGTCGCCTTCCTTGGTCCACGGGTTCATGCGCATGACCGACACCGCCTTGATCGCCGCCGCGCCGAAGTCGAGGCCGGCGGGCTGCTCGCGGACGGCCTGGCAGGCGGTCAGTTCGCCTGTCGCGGTGACGGTGCAGGTGACGACGCCCTGGCCGGACTTGACCCCCGCCTTGACGGCCGCTTGGGGATAGACCTCGGCCATACCTTCGGCGGTCAGGGTGCGGATCCAGCGCGGCTTGGTCAGTTTGCGGCCGTCGGGCGTGGCCGGATCTCGAAAGCGGAACGGCAGGTCGACCTTGTAGTCCCTGACCGTCTTGGCCTCGCCGGGGTTCACGGGAATCTGGAACAGCTTCGACAGCTCCAGCGCGGCCTTGCCGAAGCCCTTGCTGCGCGGGTTCTCGGAGATGACGTCGCAGGACCGAAGCTGGCCGGTCTTCACGAGGTCGCAGCGCAGGGCCGCCTGGCCTGAGGACACGCCCGTCGCGGCCTTGGGCCAGGCGGCGTTGATCTCGGCCTGGGTCGGGACTCGATTCCACGGCGGATCCAGCACGACCGGCGTGCTGGTGATCGACGCGATCCCGCGCGCGGGCTCCCAGTTGATCGGGATGGTGACCTGGCCGCCCGGCACGGCGTGGCCGCCGCGGATCTTCGGCGACATGCGGAACTGAGGGGCCAGCTGCAGGCCGGCGCCGCCGAAGTCCAGGCCCGCGGGCGATTCGAAGACAACCTTGCACGCGTCGAGGAAGCCTTCGACCGTGACCCGGCACTGGATCGTGGCGCGGCCGCCGACATGCTTGTCCAGCGCCTTCTTCGGGAAGACGTTGGCCAGGTCGCGCCCGTCGGGCTTGCGCACCCAGTCGGGATTGGCGTCGCCCGGCGCCAGGAACTCGAAGCTGGTGCGCACGGGGCGACCTTCGACCGAGGCGCCCGTCCCGTCTTTGGGGGCGATCCGTTCGTAGCCGACCACCGACAGCGCCGCTTCGCCGAAGCCCTGACCGGCCGGGTCCTCGCGCACCACCTTGCAGTCGATCAGTCGGCCGTCCTTGGTCGCGACACAGCCGAGCACGGCCTTGCCGGTCATCGTCGCGCCCTTCGGAAAGGCGGCCTTCATCTTCGAGGCGGGGACATGGACGACGAAGTTCGGCCGCCAGCCTTTCGGCGCGTCGTCGTCGTCATCCTTCTCTTGCGCATGGACAGCGGTGGAGAGGCTGGCCGCCAGCAAGGCCAGCAGAAGCTTACGCGAGAGCACGATCAAACCCCGAGCCAAGTCGGCGCGCGACCCCTTCGGCGCTCGACCCTAGGTGGAGGTTATGTGATCCTTTGGCCGCCCGCCAGAGGGTTCCTCCAAAGGTTTTTCCAGAGGGTTTTCGGGGCGGGTCGCGCCCCCTATGTTGCCGGCCATGACCGACGTCGCCGCGCCCCCCCTTCCGAACGTTTCCGAGCTGACCCAGGACGGCCCCGCCGTCCGGCTGTTCCTGGTCGACGGCTCGGCCTATCTGTTCCGCGCCTACCACGCGCTGCCGCCGCTGACCCGCAAGAGCGATGGCCTGCCGGTGGGCGCCGTCCAGGGCTTCTGCAACATGCTGTGGAAGCTGATGCGCGATATGCAGGGCGACACGCCCACCCACCTGGCGGTGATCTGGGACCATTCCGAGAAGACGTTCCGCAACAAACTCTACGACAAGTACAAGGCCCACCGGCCGCCGCCGCCCGAGGACCTGATCCCGCAGTTCCCGCTGGTGCGCGAGGCGACCCTGGCCTTCGGTGTGCCGGCCATCGAGCTGCCGGGCTACGAGGCCGACGACCTGATCGCCGCCTATGCCTGCAAGGCCCGCGACGTCGGCGGCGAGGCGATCATCGTCTCGTCCGACAAGGACCTGATGCAGCTGGTCGGCGACGGGGTCTCGATGTTCGACCCGATGAAGGGCGTGCGGATCGAGCGCGAGCAAGTGTTCGAGAAGTTCGGCGTCTATCCGGACAAGGTCGTTGACGTTCAGGCCCTGTGCGGCGACAGCGTCGACAACGTGCCGGGCGCCCCGGGCATCGGCATCAAGACCGCCGCCCAGCTGATCACCGAATACGGCGACCTCGATACGCTGCTGGCCCGGGCCGGCGAGATCAAGCAGCCCAAGCGCCGCGAGACCCTGATCGAGTTCGCCGACCAGATCCGCCTGTCGCGGGCCCTGGTTAAGCTGGACTGCGACACGCCGCTGCCCCAGCCGCTGGACGAGCTGAAGGTGCGCGAGCCCGACAAGGAGGTGCTGGCCGCCTTCCTCGAGCAGATGGAATTCCGCACCCTGGCCCGCCGGGTCGGCGACGGCTCGGCCGCCGCGACGCCGGGGACGCTCGATCGGGCTCCCAGTCTTGGAGGAGGGGCCCAGCCCAAGGCCCCGGTCACCAGCGTCTCGTACATGGGGGCCGCCGCGCGCGCCGCCGCCAATCCGGTGGCCGAGCCGATCAGCATCGACCACGCCACCTATGTCCGGATCCAGGATCTCGACACCCTGAAGGCCTGGGTCGCCAAGGCGACGGCCAAGGGCGTGGTGGCGTTCGACACCGAGACCGACGCCCTGTCCTCGGCCACGGCCGGCCTCTGCGGCGTGTCGCTGGCCATCAATCCCGGCGAGGCCTGCTACATCCCGGTCGGCCACTGCGAGAAGGACGGCCTGGCGCTGGAAGCCGCCGCCGACCTGGTGCAGATCCCGCTGGACGAGGCGATAGCCGCCCTGAAGCCGCTGCTGGAAGATCCGGCGGTGCTGAAGGTGGCCCAGAACGCCAAGTACGACATCGCCGTCCTGTCGCGCTACGGGATCCAGGTCGCGCCGATCGAAGACACCATGCTGATCAGCTACGTCCTGGAGGCGGGTCTGCACGGCCACGGCATGGACGAGCTGTCGGAGCTGTGGCTGGGCCACAAGCCGATCCCGTTCAAGCAGGTGGCCGGGACGGGCAAGGGCCAGATCAGCTTCAAGCACGTAGGCCTGAACGAGGCCACCGCCTACGCCGCCGAGGATGCCGACGTCACCCTGCGGCTCTACCAGACCCTGAAGCCGCGCCTGGCGCGCGAGGGTCTTTTGACCGTGTACGAGACGCTGGAACGGCCGCTGCCGGCGGTGCTGGCGATGATGGAGAACAACGGGGTCAAGGTCGATCCCGAGGCCCTGCGCCTGCTCTCCAACGAGTTCTCGATGCGCATGGCCAAGTACGAGGAACGGGCCCAGGAGATCGTCGGCCGGCCCTTCAACCTGGGCAGCCCCAAGCAGATCGGCGACGTGCTGTTCGGCGAGATGCAGATGAAGGGCGGCAAGAAGACCGCCACCGGCCAGTGGTCTACGGACAGCGACGTGCTCGAGAGCCTGGCCCTAGAGCACGAGCTGCCGCGGGTCCTGCTGGACTGGCGTCAGCTGTCGAAGCTGAAGGGCACCTATACCGAGAACCTGATCGCCGCGATCGCGCCGGGCACCGGGCGGGTCCACACCTCCTACGCCCTGGCCGCCACGACGACGGGCCGGCTGTCGTCGTCGGATCCCAACCTGCAGAACATCCCGGTCCGCACCGAGGAAGGTCGCAAGATCCGCAAGGCCTTCATCGCTGACAAGGGCAGGGTGCTGATCAGCGCCGACTACAGCCAGATCGAGCTGCGCCTGTTGGCCCACATCGGCGACATCCCGCAGCTGAAGCGCGCCTTCCAGGAAGGCCTCGACATCCACGCCATGACCGCCTCGGAGATGTTCGACACGCCGATCGAGGGCATGGATCCGATGATCCGCCGCCGGGCCAAGGCCATCAATTTCGGCATCGTCTACGGCATCAGCGCCTTCGGTCTCGCCAACCAGCTGGGCATCGGCCAGGGCGAGGCGGGGGCCTACATCAAGACCTATTTCGAGCGCTTCCCGGGCATCCAGGCCTATATGGACGCGACCAAGGCCTTCGTGCGCGAGCACGGCTATGTCACGACCATCTTCGGCCGGAAGATCAACATCCCCGACATCCAGGCCAAGTCGGCCGCCCATCGGCAGTTCGCCGAGCGGGCCGCGATCAACGCCCCGATCCAGGGCGCGGCCGCCGACGTCATGCGCCGGGCGATGATCCGCATGCCCGCGGCGCTGGAAGCCGCCGGCCTGGAGTCGCGGATGCTGCTGCAGGTGCACGACGAACTGGTCTTCGAGACCCCCGAGGGCGAGGCCGACCGCGCCTGCGCCGTGATCCGCGAGGTCATGGAGAAGGCGGCCGACCCGGCGGTGGCGCTGACGGTGCCGCTGACGGTCGAGGCGCGCGCCGCGCTCAACTGGGACGAGGCGCACTAAATCCATCCGTGCCCGGATGGTTTTGGCGGTCTCCGCCGCCACCTCCGGCCAGCGGCGCACGTGTCGGAAGTGGTTCTGCAACCATAGGCAAGTGCTTGAGATCGCGACGGATTCTCAATGTCCGGCTCTGCGACATTGCGCCACAGTAGAGTTAACAGCCCAGCAACCTTGTGCGGCCCAAACATGGGGTCGTGCTCGGCTGCGGAAGCGCCCGTCGTGGCGAAACCGCCTCCCGAGCCCGCCCAAGAATCTCGGAGGCTGCGGTGAAGTTCGGCAATTTCAGGATCCCCACGAAGCTGCTGGTCGTGTTCGGGGTGCTGCTCGCGACCATCGCGACGATGGGCGTGGCGCTCTTCATCAATTCCAAGGTGCTGGAGGAATCGGTCGCCAAATCCGAGCGCGCCTACAAGGTCATGCAGGCGGCCGACACGGCCACCTACCGCCTGACCCGCCAGGAAAATTCGCTGCGCGGCTACCTGCTCTCGGGCGACGATTATTACGTCAAGCGCATCGAGACCGTGCACAAGGTCAAGTTCTTCGGCGCGCTGGACAAGCTGGACACGCTGGGCGCTGACAAGGCCGAGGTTCAGGCGATCCGCGACGCCTATGCCGGCTACCGCAAGGAAGCCATCGACCCGGCCCTGCGCCTGGGCGCCGATCCGGCGACCCGTCCGCAGGCCGTCGAGCTGGTCCGCAATGACGGCGTCGCCGACAAGGCCGTGGTGCCGGTCGAGGACGCCCTGGACGCCATCCAGGCCTCGGCCCAGGGGCGCATCGAGGCCGAAGCCCTGGCCCAGAAGAAGGCGCAAGGCCTGTCGAACCTGGTGCTGATGGCCGGCATCCTGCTGAGCGGCGCCATCGCCCTGGGCGGCGGCCTGCTGCTGTCCAGCTCGATCGCCAAGCCGGTCGCCGCCATGACCGCGGCCATGCGCCGCCTGGCCTCGGGCGACAACGCCATCGAGATTCCGGCGGTCAATCGCGCCGACGAGGTCGGCCAGATGGCCGCCGCCGTGGTCCACTTCAAGGAAGCGGCCATCGCCAAGATCCGTATCGAGAGCGAAGCCGAACAGACTCGCACCGCCGCCGAGCGCGACCGCGCCGCCAATGACGACGAGCGCCGGGCCACCGCCGCCGAACAGGCCCAGGTGGTCGATGCCCTGGCCTCGAGCCTGTCGCGCCTGGCCGACGGCGACCTGACCTGCCGCATCGACGCGCCCTTCGCCGGCCGCTATCAGCAGCTGCGCGACGACTTCAACAAGGCCGTCCTGAAGCTGGAAGACGCCATGAAGGCCATCGTCTCGGCCACCGGCGGCGTCAACGCCGGCGCGGACGAGATCGCCTCGGCCTCCGACAACCTGTCGCGCCGCACCGAACAACAGGCCGCCAGCCTGGAAGAGACCGCCGCCGCCCTGGACGAGATCACCGCCACGGTCCGCAAGACCGCCTCGGGCGCCCAGGAGGCCTCGCAGGTCGTGGCCGCCGCCCGCACCGACGCCGAGCGCTCGGGCCGGATCGTCAGCCAGGCCGTCTCGGCGATGACCGAGATCGAGACCTCGTCCACCCAGGTCAGCCAGATCATCGGCGTCATCGACGAAATCGCCTTCCAGACCAACCTTTTGGCCCTGAACGCCGGCGTCGAAGCGGCGCGGGCGGGCGAAGCCGGTCGCGGCTTCGCGGTCGTCGCTCAGGAAGTGCGGGCCCTGGCCCAACGCTCGGCCGACGCGGCCAAGGAGATCAAGACCCTGATCTCGACCTCGACCCAGCAGGTCGGGGCCGGCGTGGACCTGGTCGGCCAGACCGGCGAGGCCCTGAGCCGCATCGTCGAGCAGGTCGCCTCGATCGACGCGCTGATGAAGGAGATCTCGGCCTCGACCACCGAACAGGCCACCGGCCTGAACGAGGTCAATTCGGCCGTGAATCAGATGGACCAAGTCGTTCAGCAGAACGCCGCCATGGTCGAGGAAGCCACCGCCGCCACCCATTCGCTGAAGAACGAAGCCGGCAACCTGGCCGAACTGGTCTCACGCTTCCGCGTGGCTGGAACCGCGCCCAAGGCCTCCGCCGCCCCGTCGCGTCCCGCCGCGGCCGCGCGTCCGGCCTCGCGGCCGATGTCGCGCCCCTCGGCGCCCGTCTCGCGCGGCTCGGCCGCCGTGGCGGTCAACGAGGACTGGGAAGAGTTCTGATCGCGTCTGATCGATGAGGATCAGCGGGCTCTCCGGGCGACCGGGGAGCCCGTTTCGCATTCAGCCGCGCTTCAGGTGCACGGTCTCGAACGCCGACTGGGTCGGCTGCGTCCGGTTCGCGCTGGGGGCCGGCAGCACAAGGCCGATCGCGACGGAAACGAAGAGGGCGGCGGCGAAGGAGGCCTTGATGGCCATGGCTCTTTCTCGGGTCTGGCGTCTTGAAGCGATCATCGCGGACGCTGACGGAGGCTCAGATGGCCCTGTCGGCGCCGGGTTCAAGGCCTCACCGAACGAGGGTTTCTCGCAGGGTCTTTAGAAGTCCTGGTCCAACGAGAAAGGCCGGAAACCGCCTTGACGGTTCCGGCCTTGTTGGAGATCGCCCACGGAACTTTTGTCATCCCGGGCGAAGCGTAGCGAAGACCCGGGACCGCCGGGAACGCGGCGCTTCCGGCGGTCCCGGCTTTCGCCGGGATGACAAGTATCGGCTAGAAGATTTCGAACAAACCCGCCGCGCCCATCCCGCCGCCGATGCACATGGTGACCACGCCCAGCTTGGCCTTGCGGCGCTTGCCTTCCAGCAGCAGATGGCCGGCGCAGCGGGCGCCGGTCATGCCGAACGGGTGGCCGATGGCGATCGAGCCGCCGTTGACGTTGTACTTCTCCGGATCGATGCCCAGGCGGTCACGGCTGTAGAGGCACTGGCTGGCGAAGGCCTCGTTCAGCTCCCACAGGTCGATGTCGTCGACCTTCAGGCCGTGGCGCTCGAGCAGGCGCGGCACGGCGAACACCGGGCCGATACCCATCTCGTCGGGCTCGCAGCCGGCGACGGCGAAGCCCTTGAACAGGCCCAGGGGCTCCAGGTTGCGGCGGGCGGCTTCCTTGGCGTCCATGATCACCACGGCGGCGGCGCCGTCCGACAGCTGGCTGGCGTTGCCGGCGGTCACGAACTTGCCCTCGCCCATGACGGGCTTCAGGCTGGCCAGGCCTTCCAGGGTGGTGTCAGGGCGATTGCATTCGTCCTTGTCGACCACATAGTCGACGAAGGTCTCTTCCTTGGTTTCCTTGTTGACCACCTTCATCTTGGTGGCCATCGGGACGATCTCGTCCTTGAACAGGCCGGCGGCCTGGGCGGCGGCGATGCGCTGCTGGCTGCGCAAGGCGTATTCGTCCTGATACTCGCGGCTGAGATTGTAGCGCTTGGCCACGATGTCGGCGGTGTCGATCATCGCCATCCACAGGGCCGGATGGGTCTTCATCAGCTTTTCTTCAGTGATGTGGTGGCGGTTCATGTGACCGCCGCCCTGCACCAGCGAGATCGACTCGACGCCGCCGCCGATGGCGACATTGGCGCCGTCGTTGCGGACATAGTTGGCGGCCGTGGCGATGGCCTGCAGGCCCGAGGAGCAGAAGCGATTGATGGTCTGGCCCGAGACGGTGACCGGCAGGCCAGCCCACATGGCGGCGTTGCGGGCCACGTTCATGCCGGTGGCGCCTTCGGGACCGCCGCAGCCCAGGGCCACGTCTTCGACCTCGCCGCCGTCCAGGCCCGCGCGGCTCACGGCGTGCTGGATCGCGTGGCCGGCCATGGCCGCGCCATGGGTGTTGTTGAACCCGCCGCGGTTGGACTTGGCCAGGCCCGTGCGGGCGTAAGAGACGATGACCGCTTCGCGCATGAAGGCGCACTCCCCGTTAAACGTTAGTTTGAATTGAGCCCACCCTAGAGCCTTTCTGGGTCAGATGGAAACATCTGACCCAGATAAAAAGGCTCTAACTTTTTGATTGGAGCGCGCCCGGGCGGGTTAACCGCGCACACTTAACCCCGGCGCGCTCGCACTGGCTTTTTCCGGTGCGAAAGGTCACGTGTGCGTAAAGGGAAATGGGACCGGTAACCGTACGGCTTTTTCGAAGTCACTGGACGCCAGCGTCTAAAATACTGATTTCTCTCAAGCTTCGTTTCGCATTGACTTTCCCCGATTCGGGTATGAACGCTGGAGTTGCGCTCCGAGCTCGACCTCGCGGCGCGAAAAAACCAAGTCCGGGAGGTACCCATGACCATCGCCACACCGCGCCGTCGGGCGCGTCGCACGCTGCTGGGCGCCAGCGCGCTCTCCACGATCGTCGGCGCGGCCGTCCTGGCCGTTCCGGCCCTGGCCGCCGCTCGACAGCAGGCCGACCAGAACGCGATCGAGGAGATCATCGTCACCGCCACCAAGCGCGACGCGACGATCCAGGACATCCCCTTCTCGATCAACGCCCAGACGGAAAAGGACATCCAGCGCTCCGGGGCGGTGACCCTGGAGGACCTGTCGCGCAACGTCGCCGGCCTGACGATCCAGAACCTTGGCCCGGGCCAGAGCCAGGTGTCGGTGCGCGGCGTCTCGGCCGGCCAGGTGGTCCGCGACCAGCCGGGCGTGAAGGAGCAGGTCGGGGTCTATCTCGACGAATCCGTGATCTCGCTGTCGCTGTTCACGCCCGACATCGACCTGTTCGACCTGAACCGCGTCGAGACCCTGCGTGGCCCGCAGGGCACGCTGTTCGGCTCGGGCTCGGTGGGCGGCACGATCCGCTACATCACCAACCAGCCCAAGCTGGGCGTGTCCCAAGGCACGTTCGAGGCCAACGCCAACCTGGTCGACGGCGACAGCTTCGGCGGCCACGTGAAGGGCGCGGTCAATATGCCGATCTCCGACAAGGTCGCCATGCGGGCGGTCGGCTACCTGACCCGCTATGGCGGCTTCGTCGACGCCCGCAAGGAAGGCGGCAAGGTCGACAAGAACGTCAATGACGGCACGCGGCGCGGCGGTCGGATCGCGTTCCTGATCCAGCCGAACGAGACGTTCAGCCTCACCCCGCGCGTGGTCTATCAGGAGATCCGGGCGCACGGCTTCAATCGCCAGGAATCGTTCAATCTGTTCGCCAATAACAACACCACGACCCGGCCGAAAATCCAGCTGGGCGAGCGCGAGCAGTATCTGCTGCTGGACGAGAGCTTCGCCGACGACACCCTGCTGGCCGACCTGACCGCCAATGTGAACCTCGGCGGCGCGACCCTGACCTCGGTGACCAGCCTGATCAATCGGGACATCACCGTGAACCGCGACGCCAGCGCCCTGACCGGCAGCGTCTCGGTCGACCTCGGCTTCCCGGCCGCGGCGGTGCTGTTGCCGTCCAAGCTGGTCGACACCACCGACCTGGAGCAGTTCACCCAGGAGCTGCGTCTGGCCTCGACCGGCGACGGGCCGTTCCAGTGGGTGATCGGCGGCTTCTATTCGAAGGTCGACCGCGTCTACAACCAGCGCCTGCCGACCCCCGGCTACGACGCCTATACCGACGCCGTCCTGGGCGCCGGCGCCTCGGCGGCGGTGGCCAACGGTTTCGAGGCCAATTCGCCCTACGACGCCTATCTGCCCTACGACATCAAGCAGAAGGCGGTGTTCGGGGAGGTCAACTACACCCTGGGCAAGCTGACCGCGACGGCCGGCGGCCGCTACTATGACTTCAGCGAGACGCGGCAGTTCAAGTCGGGCGGTCTGTTCGCCAACGGCGACAACCGCACCGACAAGACCTCGTCCGACGGCTTCACCCCGCGCTTCCTGCTCAGCTACGAGGCGGCCGACCACGTCACCTTCAACGCCCAGGCCTCGAAGGGCTTCCGGCTTGGCGGCGTCAACGACCCGCTGAACCTGCCGCTGTGCTCGGCCCAGGACGCGGCGATCTTTGGCGGCTATCAGAACTATGACGACGAGACGCTGTGGAACTACGAGGGCGGGGTGAAGTCGCGCTTCGGCCGCGTCACCCTGAACGCGGCGGCCTTCTACACCGACATCAAGAACCTGCAGACGACCCTGGACGCCGGCTCGTGCAGCTCGCGCGTGGTGTTCAACGTGCCCAAGGCCCACACCAAGGGCGTCGAGGCCGAGGTCACCGCGCGCCTGGCCTCGGGCCTGGACATCGGCCTGTCGGGCAGCTTGCTCGAGGCCGAGTTCGACTCGACCGTGAAGGACGGCACGGGGGCGGTGATCGGCGGCATCCGCGAGGGCAATCGCCTGCCGTCGGTGCCGAAGTTCCAAGTCTCGTTCGACGTCACCTACAGCCGCGAGGTGCGCGACGGCGTGAACGGCTATCTGAAAGCCTCGGTCCAGCACGTCGGCAGCCGGTTCACCCAGGCCAGCGACCAGGAGAACAACCCGCGCTCGTTTGTCTCGAACCTGCCGTTCGGCGGCGCGACGGGCCTGGTTCCGACCATCGTCGACCTGAAGCTGCCCAGCTACGAGATCGTCAATCTCAGCGCCGGGCTGGAGATGGCCGACGGGGTCGACCTGACCCTCTACGTCAACAACCTGTTCGACGAGAACGCCCTGCTGTCGTTCGACCGCGAACGCGGCGGCCGGGCGCGTCTGGGCTACTCGATCGGCCAGCCGCGCACGGCCGGCGTGACGGTGCGCAAGTCGTTCTAGGCCCGAAAGGCGGTCGTTTCGGCGGCCGCCTTTTTCTACCCCGCGTTTTCCTCGGCCTTTTCCTTGGCCAGGGGATCGGCGTGGCGATGGATCAGCTTCCAGGCGCCGTCCTCGCGTCGGAAGAGCTCGGTGATCCGCAGGTGCATCTCGATCGGCTCGTCGTGGCCGACCAGCCGCACCTTGGCGTGCTGGAGGCCAGCCCAATAGGCGAGATCGCCGTCGGCGTCGCTGTGCAGGATCTCAAGGGTCGTCTCGCCGCCCTCGGCGAAGGCGCCGGCGTCGTGCGCATAGACATCGGCCACCCGATAGGCCCCCTCCTCGCGCCCGCCGCGCGGGGGAAAGAAGGTGGCCGGACAGGCCGTGGCGACCATCTGATCCAGCGGGCCGGCCTTGCCGTTCACATAGGCCTGGGCCGCCTGTCGGCGGATCTCCAGGAAGGCGTCGAAGTCGGACATGGCGCTCTCCGCGGTCATCACAAGAGGAAGCGCGCGAGCCGGCGTCCGTATCCTTGCGGGTTCCCCTGCGGCTAGCGCTTCGGCAGGATGGTCAGGCCGTCCGGCAGTTCGTTGCGGTCGTCGCCGCGCGGCGGGACATGGGCGGCCAGGATGGCGCCGGTCCGGGCCACGGCGGCGACGAAGCCGTCTGCGACCTTGCCGGCCTTCAGCCCGCCGACTAGGTCGGCGACCACCTCGTCCCAAACCGTGTTCGGCGCGGCCTGGTAGATGCCCTCGTCGGCGATCACCTCGACCCGGTGCTCGGCCAGGGCGGCGAAGATCAGCACGCCGGTGCGGTCGCGGGTGAGATGCAGGCCGTGGCTCAGGAACTGCTCCATGGCCGCGCGCTTGACCCGGGCGGCCTTCAGCGAGCCGGGCGTCAGGGCGCGGCGGACCGTCGGGATCGAGACGACCAGGGCCGCGACGACGAACACCACCAGTTGCAGGGCGATATAGGTCGACAGGGCCGACAGGATCGCGCCGTCCAGGGCCGAGGCATGGCCGACGCTCCAGCCGCCGAACAGCCGAGTCAGCATCTCGGGCCGGAAACCCGCGAACAGGGCCGCGGCCGGCAGGACCAGGGCCGTGGCCGCCGCCCAGACCAGGGGCGTCTCGCGATAGTCCGAGACCTCCGGCGTCAGGACGCAGAAGATCTCGCCGGCGGTGGCCTTCTCGGCCTGCGCCACCGCGCCGGCGATGCGGTCGAGGTCCTGTGGGGTCATGCGTATCGCCATCTCACCAGCTCCCCGAACTGCCGCCGCCGCCGAACGAGCCGCCGCCGCCGGAGAAGCCTCCGCCACCGCCGCCGCCCCAGCTGCTTCCGCCGCCACCGCTCCAACCGCCGCCTCGGCCGCCGTTGTTCAGCGCGCCCAGGATGATCCAGGGCAGGGCCGAGCCCAGGCCGCTGCGCCCGCGCCGGCCTCGGAACAGGCTGGAGAACAGGATGATCAGGAACAGGCCGATCATCAGGCCGACCAGGGGCGATCCCTTGGCCTTGTGGCGCTCGGGCCGGCTGGCCTCGGCGATGCGGACCTTGGCCTGGTCGGCGGGCAGGCTGAGCTGCTCGACCAGGGCGTCGGTCCCGGCCACCACCCCGCCCGGCAGGTCGCCGTCGCGGAACTTGGGCAGGATGGCGCTCTGGATGATGACGCTGGACAGGGCGTCGGTCAGCACCGGCTCCAGGCCATAGCCAACCTCGATCCGCACCTTGCGGTCATTGGGCGCGACCAGGAGGATCGCGCCGGTGTTCTTGTCCTTCTCGCCGATGCCCCAGGTCCGGCCCAGCTGATAGCCGTAGTCCTCGATCGGATAGCCCTGCAGGCTGGGCACGGTGGCGACCACCAGCTGGCGGCCGGTCGTGGCCTCCAGGGCTTCCAACTTGTCGGTCAGGTCGCGCTCAACGTCGGGCGACAGCACCTGGGCCTCGTCGACCACTCGCCCGGTCAGGGGCGGGAACTTGGGTTCGGCAAAGGCGGGCAGGGCGAAAAGCATCACGACGAGCGTCAACAGCCACATCCTCACCCGTGTAACGGGGGAGGTGGCGCGGCGCGAATACGCGCCGTGACGGAGGGGGCGCTGTGCGGTGGAGAGCGCCCCCTCCACCGCTTCGCGGTCCCCCTCCCCCGCTTCTCGGGGGAGGAGTTTCACTATTGCACCTTCGGCGGCGTCGCCGTCGGTGGGCTGCTGAAGTCCACGGTCGGGGCGTTCTGAGCGGCGGCCGAGGCCTGGAACAGCTGGGCCGGCTTCTGGCCGCTGTACATCGTCTTGGCCCAAAACACGCTGGGGAAGGTGCGCAGGGTGGTGTTGTACTTCTGGGCCGTCGAATTGTAGTCGCGGCGCGCGATCGTGATGCGGTTCTCAGTGCCTTCCAACTGGCTCTGCAGGGCCAGGAAGTTCTGGTTCGACTTCAGGTCGGGATACTGCTCCTGAATGACCATCAGCCGGCCGAGCACGCCCGACAACTGGTCCTGGGCGGCGGCGTATTTCTCGAACGCCGCCGGGTCGGTGATGGTCGAGGCGTCGACCTTGACCTGGGTGGCGCTGGCGCGGGCCTGGGTGACGGCGGTCAGCACGTCCTTTTCCTGGGCCGCGTAGCCCTTCACCGTGGCGACCAGGTTCGGCACCAGGTCGGCCCGGCGCTGGTACTGGTTCTGCACCTCGGCCCAGGCGGCCTTGGTCGCCTCGTCCTGGGTGGGGATGGTGTTGATCCCGCAGCCAGCCAGGGTCGCCGGAACGGCGACGATCAGGGCGACGCGGGCGGCGTTGTGGGCGAAGCGGTTCATGTGTCCTCCGGATGCGAACATGTATGCTCGCGTATCGCTGTTAGATAGCGCGTCCCTTGATACACGTCAGGGCGCGACGGATTAAACCTTGTCCATGAGCAAACGCGGGATCCCCGTTCGGGTTTAAACCTCGGCAGGCGCGACGAGCGGTCGCGGCCCGCCATGTCCTCGCGGAACAACGCCTTAACCCGCCCTTGACCACGCGCGGTGTAAGATTTCGGCATGATCATCATGGCCGCCTTCGCGATCCTCGGCGCGGCGCTCGGACTTCTGGTCCGGCCGCGGATGCTGGGTGTCGCCCTGCCGGTCATGCTGGCCGCCATCGTCCAGGGCGGCGTGTTCTGGACGGTCGGGGTGATGGCCAAGCAGCCGAACCGCGAACTGTTGGTCGAGCGCCTGCAGTCGATCTTCGGCGAAGGCTGGATCGGCGCGATGGGACCGGTGGCCGCCGCCCTGATCGGCGCGCTGATGGCCGCCGTGATGAGCGCCTTCACCGATCCGACCAAGGTCGAACCGCTGCTGACCGCCGACGGCATCCGCCGCCACGCCGGCAAGGACGGTCGCTATTCGCGTGTCCAGGGCATGGTCGAGGACCGCGCCATCCACGCCAAGGCCGAAAGCCGGATCGACCGGATCCTGGGGCTGTAGGAGTTCGGGGAGCTTCGTGCTTCCACATCTACCGTCATCCCGCGCTTTATGCGCGGGACCCATCTGTCCGCCGCAAGTGAAGTGCGGATCTAAATCTCTCACATGGAAGCTGAACCATGGGTCCCGCGCATAAAGCGCGGGATGACGGCGATTGGGGCAATCGAGGTCTCCGCCCTCGCCGTTTCCGCTCAGACCTCGCCGGCTTTCCTCAGGAATCCCCGTTTTCCGAAAAATCGACGCGCCCGCGAAATTCCGCTTGCGCAATTTCTTATCACTGATATCTAAGCGATGCTTAGTTCGGATCCGAAGCACCGGTGGGGATACCGGCGCTCCTAGTCCCCGGGTCCGGGCGGCCAGTACCGCTTTTCGCCGATCATCGATCTGACCGCAACTTCCCCAACACCGGAGGGCTTTCTGATGAAGCTCCGTTCCCTGACGGCCGTGGCCGCCATCACCTTCTCCATGTTCGCCGGTTCGGCCTTCGCCGACGGCCGCATCGCCGCCGCCCTCGACGCGCCGGTCGCCGCCAAGACCAAGGTCGTCGCCGGCGGCGCTGTCTTCGTCTGCGAAGGCGCCGAGTGCATCTCGACCCAAGCCCCCTCGCGGGCCCTCACTGCGGTGGCCTGCAAGGCCCTCGCCAAGGAAGTGGGCCGCGTCGCGGCTTTCGGCGGCGAAACCAAGTCGCTGGACGCCGACGACCTGACCCGCTGCAACGCCTCGGCCAAGGGCGGTTCCGCCCTGGCCTCGGCTAAGTAAGAACACGTATCGCTTTACCTTAAGTACCGGACGCTTAGGGGTCGTCGTTTCTCCGGCCTCGTCTGGCTGTTTCCTCGAGCATTCGCCTGAACGGGGCGGCGGGTCTTTCCCGCCGCCTCTTTTCTTTTTCGGGTCAGCGATTAGTTGAGAGCCATGGACATGAGCCTCGCCGCCCAGCTGGAATCCGTTCTGCGCAAGGCCGCGGGCCAGGGAGCGGCTTTGGCGTCGATGACCGTCGACTATGGCGGCGAGGGCCTGGCGGACGATCTGGAGCCGAAGGCCTGGGTCGAGCGGGCCACCCGCAGCCTGGTGTTCGCGCAGGGCGAGCTGCGTCGTCCCGACGGCGCTCTGGCGGCCTCGGCCTCGGCCGTGTTCCGCCGCGCCGGGGTCTGAACGCCCTGGCGGTCACGCCGGCTTGGTTGCGACTGCGAAAGGCCCGTGTTATCAGGCGCGCGGCTTCGGACGGGGCGGCGCGACAGCGCCGGCCCTCCATGTGCTTTTCGCGAGCGCGCTCAAGCCTTTAAGCCGCGACAGGGGTTAAACTTCTTGTCGGCGGCCATTTACAACGCACCGGGCGGATACCAAGTGGCGGACGAAACCAAGGCGACGGATGCGGGTCAGCGCTATGCGCAGTCCCTGTTCGAACTGACGATCGAGAGCGGCTCCCTGACCAAGGTCGAGGCCGATCTGAAGAGCTTGAAGGCGATGTACGCCGACAGCGCCGACCTGCGCCGCCTGATCGCCTCGCCCGCCTTCTCCGCCGAGGAGAAGGGCAAGGGCCTGGCTGCTGTCGCCACCAAGGCCGGCTTCCAGCCGCTGACCACCAAGTTCCTGGGCCTCGTGGCCGCCAACGGCCGCTCGGCCGACCTGATGGGCGCCATCACGGCCTTCGCCGAGCTGTCGGCCAAGCACCGTGGCGTCGTCACCGCCGAGGTCGTCTCGGCCTCCGCCCTGTCGCCGGCCCAGCTGAAGGGCGTACAAACCGCCCTCGCCCAGGCCCTGGGCAAGACCCCCGAAGTTTCCACGCGCGTCGATCCGTCCCTGCTGGGCGGTCTGAAGGTGCGCGTCGGTTCACGTCTGTTCGACGCTTCGCTCCGTTCGAAGCTCGATTCCCTGAAATTCGCCCTGAAGCGCGCCTAAGCCTTTAATAAGCGCGCCCAAAAAGATTAGATCGCAGAGAGCCCAGAAACCATGGACATCCGCGCCGCCGAGATTTCGGCCATCCTCAAGTCGCAGATCGCCAACTTCGGCGAAGACGCCGCCGTCTCGGACGTCGGCCAGGTGCTGTCCGTCGGTGACGGCATCGCCCGCATCTACGGCTTGGACAACGTCCAAGCCGGCGAAATGCTGGAATTCCCGAAGGCAGGCGTGAAGGGCATGGCCCTGAACCTCGAGCGCGACAATGTCGGCGCCGTGATCTTCGGCCAGGACCAGGCCATCAAGGAAGGCGACGAAGTCCGCCGCCTCGGCGAGATCGTCGACGTGCCGGTCGGTCGTGGCCTGCTGGGCCGCGTCGTCAACCCGCTGGGCGAGCCGATCGACGGCAAGGGCCCGATCCAATACACCGAGCGTCGCCGCGTCGACGTCAAGGCTCCGGGCATCATCCCGCGCAAGTCGGTGCACGAGCCCGTGCAGACCGGCCTGAAGTCGATCGACACCCTGATCCCGGTCGGCCGCGGCCAGCGCGAGCTGATCATCGGTGACCGTCAGACCGGCAAGACCGCCGTCGCCATCGACACCATCCTGAACCAGAAGGCCGTCAACGCCGGCAAGGACGAGAGCGCCAAGCTCTATTGCGTCTACGTCGCCATCGGCCAGAAGCGCTCGACCGTCGCCCAGATCGTCAAGACCCTGGAAGAGCACGGCGCCCTGGAATATACGATCGTCGTTGTCGCCTCGGCCTCGGAGCCGGCCCCGCTGCAATACCTGGCCCCGTTCTCGGGCTGCGCCATGGRCGAGTGGTTCCGCGACAACGGCCTGCACGGCCTGATCATCTATGACGATCTGTCCAAGCAAGCCGTCGCCTACCGCCAGATGTCGCTGCTGCTGCGCCGCCCGCCGGGCCGCGAAGCCTATCCGGGCGACGTGTTCTATCTGCACTCGCGCCTGCTGGAACGCGCCGCGAAGCTGAACGAGGACAACGGTTCGGGCTCGCTGACGGCTCTGCCGATCATCGAAACCCAGGCCAACGACGTGTCGGCCTACATCCCGACCAACGTGATCTCGATCACCGACGGCCAGATCTTCCTGGAAACCGACCTGTTCTACCAGGGCATCCGCCCGGCCGTGAACGTCGGCATCTCGGTGTCGCGCGTCGGCTCGTCGGCCCAGATCAAGGCGATGAAGCAGGTCGCCGGCCCGATCAAGGGCGAGCTGGCCCAGTATCGTGAAATGGCCGCCTTCGCGAAGTTCGGCTCGGACCTGGACGCCTCGACCCAGAAGATGCTGGCCCGCGGCGAACGCCTGACCGAACTGCTGAAGCAGCCCCAGTACGCTCCGCAGTCGGTCGAGGAGCAGGTCTGCGTGATCTACGCCGGCACCCGCGGCTATCTGGACAAGATCCCGACCTCGTCGGTTCGCCGGTTCGAGACCGAGCTCCTGGCCCGCCTGCACAGCGCCCACAAGGACCTGCTGGACGGCATCCGCACCAAGAAGGCCCTCGACAAGGATCTGGAAGCGTCGCTGAAGAGCGCGCTCGACAGCTTCTCGGCGACCTTCGCCTAAGGCGAGACCCATGGCTGACGCCCCCAAGACTGAAGACGCCTGGTCCGGCGAGTTCGGCGACCGCTACACAAAGCGGAACGCCGTGACCGTCGACGCCGTGCGCGGTCGGGCGGCGGCCTGGGGGCAGGTGCTGCCGCGCCTGGTCGGCGATCCGCCGAAGAGCATCCTGGAGGTCGGTCCGAATGCCGGGCTGAACCTGCGGGGGCTCCAGACGATCACCGACGCGCAGCTATGGGCCATCGAGCCCAACGGCGTGGCCTGCAAGCAGATCCTCGATGACGGCGTCCTGCCGGCCGAGCGTCTGTTCGAGGGCTTCGGCCACGACATCCCGCTGACGGATGGCGCGGTCGACATGGCGTTCACCTCGGGCGTTCTGATCCATGTGGATCCGACCCGGCTCGAGGCGACGATGCGCGAGATTCATCGCGTGTCCGCCAAGTACGTGCTGTGCGCCGAGTATTTTTCGCCGAAGGCGGAAACGATTACGTATCGAGGCGAGACGGATCTTCTGTTCAAGAACGATTTCGGCTCGCTCTATTTGGATCTGTTCCCGGATCTGGTGTTGGTTGACTACGGGTTCTTCTGGAGAAGAACGACCGTGATGGACGACACCACCTGGTGGCTGTTTAGGAAGGTCTGATAGGCGGATGGCAAGCCTAAAGGAAATGCGCAATCGGATCTCGAGCGTGAAAGCCACGCAGAAGATCACGAAGGCGATGCAGATGGTGGCGGCGGCCAAGCTGCGCCGGAGCCAGGACGCGGCCGAGGCCGCGCGTCCCTATGCTCGGCGCCTGGCTTCGGTCATCGCCAACCTGGCCGCCGGCGTGTCCGGTGACGGCGCCCCGGCCCTGCTGACCGGCACGGGCCGCGACGATCGTCACCTGATCATCGTCGCCGCGGCTGATCGCGGCCTGGCCGGTGGCTTCACGTCGTCGATCGTCCGCGCCGCGCGCGAACGCATCGACACGCTGATCCGCCAAGGCAAGGACGTGAAGATCGTCTGCGTCGGCAAGAAGACGACGGTGCAGCTGCGCCGCCTGTATGCCGACCGCATTGTCGAGAACTTCGACCTGTCGGCCTATCGTCAGTTCACCCTGTCGGTCGCCCAGCCGATCGCCGACGTGGTCACGCGCCTCTACGAGGCCGGCGACATCGATGTGGTCACGCTGTTCTACAGCCGCTTCAAGTCGGTGGTCGTTCAGACCCCGACCGCGCTGCAGCTGATCCCGGCGACGGTCGAGGGCGTCGAGGCCCCGACTGGCCCGACGGCGGTCTACGAGTACGAGCCCTCGGAAGAGGCCATTCTCGAGACCCTGCTGCCGCGCAACCTGACGGTTCAGATCCTGTCGGCCCTGCTCGACAACATGGCCGGCTTCTACGCCAGCCAGATGACCGCCATGGACAACGCCACGCGCAACGCCGGCGACATGATCAAGCGTTACACCCTCGAATATAACCGCTCCCGCCAGGCCCAGATCACCAAGGAGCTGATCGAGATCATCTCCGGCGCCGAAGCCGTCTGATCCAGCCTAACGACACAAGCACGCAGAGACCGAAAGACCCGCAAGCCATGGCCAAGACCCCGACCGAAAAGCCGGCTACCGCCGCCGCCAAGAAGCCCGCCGCCCCCAAGGCCGCCGTCGCTCCGAAGGCCGCTGCGATCAAGGCTCCCGCCACTGCCGCCGCCAAGGCTCCGGCCGCCGCCAAGAAGCCGGCCGCCCCGAAGGCCGCCGCCGCGCCGACCAACGCCGCCGTCAACCTGGACGGCGCCACCGGCCGCCTGGTGCAGATCATCGGCGCCGTTGTCGACATCGAGTTCACCGGCGAGCTGCCGGCGATCCTGAACGCCGTCGAGACCGTCAACACCGCCACCGGCCAGCGCCTGGTGTTCGAAGTCGCCCAGCACCTGGGCCAGAACACCGTCCGCGCCATCGCCATGGACGCCACCGAAGGTCTGGTCCGTGGCCAGCCTGTCCGTGACACCGGCGAGTCGATCCGCGTTCCGGTCGGTCCGGGCACCTTGGGCCGCATCATGAACGTCATCGGCGAGCCGATCGACGAGCAGGGCCCGATCCGTTCGGACATCACCCGTACGATCCACCGCGACGCCCCGACCTTCGCCGAGCAGACCAACACCGCTGAAGTGCTGGTCACGGGCATCAAGGTCATCGACCTGATGTGCCCCTACACCAAGGGCGGCAAGATCGGCCTGTTCGGCGGCGCCGGCGTCGGCAAGACCGTGACGATGCAGGAACTGATCAACAACATCGCCAAGGCTTACGGCGGCTATTCGGTTCTGGCCGGCGTGGGCGAACGCACCCGCGAAGGCAACGACCTCTATCACGAGATGATCGAGAGCAACGTCAACGTCGACCCGAAGGCCAACAACGGCTCGACCGAAGGCAGCCGTTGCGCCCTGGTCTACGGCCAGATGAACGAACCCCCGGGCGCCCGCGCCCGCGTCGCCCTGACCGGCCTGTCGATCGCGGAATACTTCCGCGACGAAGAAGGCAAGGACGTGCTGCTGTTCGTCGACAACATCTTCCGCTTCACCCAAGCCGGGGCCGAAGTGTCGGCTCTGCTGGGCCGCATCCCCTCGGCCGTGGGCTATCAGCCCACCCTGGCCACCGAGATGGGCAACCTGCAGGAGCGCATCACCTCGACGAACAAGGGCTCGATCACCTCGGTCCAGGCCATCTACGTGCCCGCCGACGACCTGACCGACCCGGCGCCCGCCGCCTCGTTCGCCCACTTGGACGCCACCACCGTTCTGTCGCGTGACATCGCCGCCCAGGCCATCTTCCCCGCCGTCGACCCGCTGGACTCGACCTCGCGGATCATGGACCCGCTGGTCATCGGCGAAGAGCACTACAACGTCGCCCGTTCGGTCCAGGAAGTGCTGCAGCAGTACAAGTCGCTGAAGGACATCATCGCCATCCTGGGCATGGACGAGCTGTCGGAAGAGGACAAGCTGGTCGTCTCGCGCGCTCGCAAGATCTCGCGCTTCCTGAGCCAGCCGTTCCACGTCGCCGAGCAGTTCACCAACACGCCGGGCGCCTTCGTCCAGCTGAAGGACACCATCCGCTCGTTCAAGGGCATCGTCGACGGCGAATACGACCACCTGCCGGAAGGCGCCTTCTACATGGTCGGCGCGATCGAGGAAGCCGTGGCCAAGGCCGAAAAGATGGCGGCGGAAGCCTAATGACCGAAGACGCCGATCTGGGCCATTTTTGCTGCGAGGAACTGGCGGAAGCGGTGTCTCCGGACACCAACGCCAGCCTCATCGAGCATGACAGCGGCCTGATCCTCCTGAATCTCGGCGAGCGGGAAGAAGAGGGCGAGACCGGCCACGTGCTGGCCACGATCCGCTTCTGCCCGTTCTGCGGGACCGAGATCCAGACCGACGAGGACATCGAGGCCGCTCTGGGCGGTGTCGAGGAGACTTTCAACTGATGGCCAAGCTGCACTTTTCCCTTGTGGCCCCGGAACGGGAGCTCTTTTCCGGCGACGTGGACCTGGTCCAGGCCCCCGGCTCGGAAGGCGATTTCGGTGTCCTGGCCGGCCACGCCCCGTTCATGACCACCCTGCGCGAAGGCAAGGTGACCGTGAAGGACGGCGCGACGACCAAGGTGTTCGACATCCAGGGCGGCTTCGCCGACGTCGGCCCCGACGGGCTGACGATCCTGGCCGAGCACGCCGCCGAAGCGGTCTGATCCGGTCCCGTCGTGACTTTCGAAGCGCCCTTGGTCCTGCCGGATCGAGGGCGTTTTCGCGTCAAGCGCGAACCTTTCCGCCTGGGCCGTAGGAAAATTACACCTGTGGCCCAATCTTGGTCTCAATCGGTAGCCATAAGGGTTGCGAGGGATCGTCTGTCGGTTTTAATGCCGACCTCTCGTCTTGTTGGGGATATCCAGCCTATGCGCCTTGCGCTCGTCAGCCTGATCGCCATCGGCGCGGTCTCGACCACCGCCTTTGCCCAGGAGCAAACCGCTCCGGCTCCCGCCGCCGCGCCCGCCCAGGCTCCCGCCGCCGCTCCGGCTCCGGCCGATCAGACCGCTCCGGCTCAAACGACGCCGGCCGCTCCGGCCGACCAGGCCGCGCCCCCGGTCGCCGCGCCGACGGCCGGCCAGGCCCCGGCCGACGCCTATGTCGCGCCGACCCGCGGTCCGCGCACCACCGACCCGCTGTCGGTGCGCCTGATGGACGTGCTGGACAAGGTCTGCAAGCCGTCGGTCGCCGGCGGCGACTTCACCCAGCTGGTCAAGGACTACGGCTTCAAGAAGAAGAAGGAGCAGTGGGTCCTCGCCCTCGAGAAGCCGTACAACATCACCCTGGACAACCCGGGCTCGAACAAGAACGTCTGCACGGTCACCATCGACTACGCCCAGACCCCCGAGCAGGCCCAGGAACTGGCCAACGCCCTGCACGATTGGGCGACGTGGGAAAACAGCCCGCAGCTACGCCTGATCCGCAACGACCAGACGGTCGGCAGCGATTTCCGCCGCTTCACCGTCTCGTGGGACGACGCCTGGGCCGGCGGCCATGCGGGCCTGGTCTATATGCGCCTGAAGAAGCTGGACGAAACCTCGGTCGGCAAGAACTTCGAGCGCGCCCAGATCCTGTACAGCACCACCAGCCGCTAACCCGGTTGCTCGCCTTTCGGGGCGAACTCTCTAGAAAAGGCGCGGGGACGACCCCGCGCCTTTTTGTTATGCCCATTTGGGTTTTTGGGGACGACCCCGCCTTTTGCAGAAAGGGCTCGTCGTGGCCTGGATCATCCTCCTCATCGCCGGCGTGTTCGAAGTGGGCTGGGCCGTGGGCCTGAAGTTCACCGAAGGCTTCACCCGGCCGATCCCGATCGCCCTGACGGCGGTCAGCCTGGTGCTGTCCATGGGCCTGCTGGGCTGGGCCGTGAAGACCCTGCCGCTGGGCACGGCCTACGCCGTCTGGACCGGCGTCGGCGCGGTCGGCACGGCCATTGTCGGCATTGTGCTGTTCAAGGAGCCGGCCACGGCGGCGCGGCTGGTCTGCCTGGGCCTGATCGTGGCGGGCATCCTGGGGCTGAAGGTGTTTTCGCCTCAATAAAAACGGTCATCCCGGCCAAGCGCGCAGCGCGCCGAGCCGGGATCGCGGCAAGCTCGGAGTTCCGACGGTCCCGGATCCTCGCTGCGCTTCGTCCGGGATGACAATAAGGGCGACTAAGCCGCCGCCCGGTCTTCCACCGCGATGAAATCCAAACACCGCCGCGCCACGGCCTCCCAGCCCGGCTCGCCCGGCAGCCAGTGGCTCATCTCGGGAAACACCTCGACGCTGCCGCCCAGGCGCGCCGCCGTCTGGCGGACGGTGGCGGGCGGATGGATGACGTCTTGGCCGCCGGCGACCGCCAGCACGGGGCAGCCCGGGGCGGAGACCGAGGTGGTCATGAACGGATCCAGCCACCAGTTCAGGGTCTCCCACAGGGCCCGGCCGCTCTCGGCCGTCATGCGGCCGAAGATGGCCTTGCGCTCGGGGCGGGCCAGGCGGTCGACGCTGTAGCGGCGCACGACGCCATAGTCCGGGGCGACGGCCTGCAGCCAGTAGGGGCCCAGGGCATAGAGGCTGACGGCCGAGACCGCCTCCTCCAGGCTCGCACCCGAGACGCCCCAGGGGGCGGACGGGGCCAGCAGGATCAGTTTGGAAACCTTGGCGCGGCTGGCGGCCATCTGGGCGACCAGGCCGCCCAACGAGTGACCGATCAGGATCGGCGGCGTCTCGCAGGCCTCGGCCAGGCGCGCGATCTGGCGGGCATAGTCGCTCATCGAAACGCCGGCGGCGCTGCTCTGGCCGTCGTGGCCGATCAGGTCGGGCGTGAGGACGCTATGGCCGGCCGCCTCGAAAGGGGTGCGGAACGCGTCGAAAGTCCAGCCGCCGCAAAAGGCGCCGTGGACCATAATCACCGGTGCGCGCATGGACGCCCTAAGCAAACCCCGCCGGCGAAGCAGCCGGCGGGGATCAGCCTACACTTACTTCTTGGCCTTGGGCGAGGTTTTGGCGGGCGCCTTTGTCGCAGGCTTGGCCGCGGCCTTGGCGACGGGCGTCTTGGCGGCGGCTTCGGCCTTGGGCTTGGCCGGGGCTTTGGCGGCCGGCTTCGGCGCGGCGGTCTTGGCCGGAGCCTTGGCCGGGGCGGTCGCCTTCGGGGCCGGCTTGGCGGCCGCGGGCTTCGCCGCCGCCTTGGGGGCGGGAGCGGCCTTGGCGGTCGGCGCCGCCTTGGCTTGGGCGGCTGGGGCGGCCTTCGGCGCGGGAGCGGCCTTCGGCTTGGCGGCCGGCTTGGCCGTGGCCTTCGGCGCGGCGACCTTCTCGGCGGCCGGCGTGGCGGGCTTGGCCGGGGCCTTGGCGGCCGGAGCGGCCTTGGCCTTCGGAGCCACGGTCTTGGCGGGGGCGGCCTTCGGGGCCGCCGCCTTCGGAGCCGCTGCCTTGGCCGCAGGCGCCTTGGCTTCCGCCTTCGGCTTGGCGGCGGCCTTGGCCGCCGGAGCCTTCGTCGGCGCGGGCGCGGGTTTGGCGGCTGGCGTCGCGGCGACTGGGGCCGGCTCCACGGCCTTTACCGGCGCGGGCGCCGGCGCGGGTTCGGGCGCCTTCACGGGCTCGGCCTTGGGAGCTTCGGCCTTCGGAGCTTCGGCCTTGGGGGCTTCGGCTTTCGGCGCGGGCTCGGCGGCCGGCGTCAGTTTCTTGCCCGTCAACCAGGCGATCACGTCGTCGAGGATCTTCATCGTGTTTGGCTCGTCTATCAGGTAGTGGGCGTTGTTGGGATATTCGTTGTAGTCGGCATTGGCGTACTTCTTGCCGACCAGGCGCGTGTCCGAGGTCGGGGTCGTGCGGTCCAGGGCCCCGGCCAACACCAGCACGGGCACGGTCACCTTGGCGGCGTCGACATGGGCGGTCTTGTGGGGATCCTTGGCGGGCCAGGCCAGATCGGCCAGCACCTGACCGCTGTCATAGACCATTGTCGCGTAAAGGTCGTCGTGGCGTGTGGCCGGCACGGCGTTGACGACGCCGTACTTGAAGCCGGCCTTCCACATCTTGCCCGCTCGGGTCTCGGGCTTGCTCTGCAGGGCCAGGTTCAGGAAGGTGAAGACGGGCGACAGCTTCGGCTTGCCGCGCGCATCGGCGGGCGAGGCCGGAGCGAACAGGACCAGGCCCGCCGCGTGACCGGCCTCGGCGATCTTCTGGGCGATCAGCCCGCCCATCGAGTGGCCGACGACCAGCGGCTTCTTGCCGGTCTCCTTGGTCAGGGTCTGGGCCAGGGCGGTCATCTCGGCGACATAGTCGGCCAGGGTCAGGCCCGCCAGGCCTGCCCGGGGGCCCTCGACGGTGCGCACCGCCGACCGGATGGTCGGGGCCACGACGCGATAGCCTTCGGCCTTCAGCCGCGCGGCGACGGGACCCCAGACGTCCCCCGCGCAGCCGTAGCCGTGAATCAACAGAACCGTGTCCGCCATTCCGTCTCCCCAACGCGACGGGACCAGGATCAGCCCCTCCGCGCGAACCCCTGGAACGCGGTGACCACCGCTTCGTAGACCCCGCGCTTGAAGGGTACGATCAGTTCGGGCGTTTCGTCGAGCCTGCCCCACGTCCAGGCGTCGAACTCGACGTGCTCGTCCGCTTCCAGGTCGATCTCGGACTCCTCGCCGGTGAAGCGATAGGCGAACCAGACCTGCTTCTGGCCAAGCCAGCCGCGCGACCGTTTCTCGTTGGCCAGCACCTCGGGCGGGAAGTCGTACGTGACCCAGCCTTCCGTGCGGCCCAGCAGTTCGACCGAGGTGACGCCGGTCTCCTCGGCCAGCTCGCGGCGGGCGGCGGCCTCGAGGTCCTCGCCGTCGTCGACCCCGCCTTGCGGGAACTGCCAATTGTAGGGCGGCGGCTGCTTGTTCCGGCGACCCAGCCAGACCCGGCCGTCCGGATGGAACAGGACGACGCCGACGTTCGGGCGGTGCTGCGGATAGTCTAGCTCGGTCATGCCGAGCCCTTATCTCAGGAGACTGCCCCGTACGCCAGCCTAGCGGCGCGCGAGGGCCGAGGCGGGGGCCAATTGCAAGCCGCGCGCCTGCAGGCCGGCGGCCCAGATACCCACCTGGCTGATTGTCACCGGATAGGCGAAGCCCGAACCCAGCGACTGGCCGCGACCGGCCGCGCCGTTCTCCAGCGCCCGCAGTTGGGCGTCGATGGCGGTGGCCGACAGCTCGTCGTCGATCACTCGGTCGGCCGAGGCGCGCGGGATCGGACCACCGCGGCGCGACGCCAGGCCGTCGTCCACGAAGGCCAGGCCTCGGGCCTTCAGCACGGCGTTGAAGGTGTTCATCGCCTGGTCGTTCTCGACGAAGCGGGCGCCCAGATAGTTCGACAGGCCGAAATAGCCGGTGGCGCGCGACATCAGCCATTCCAGCTTGCGCACGGTGTCTTCGGGCCGGTTGGCGGCGATCAGGGTGTAGGGGCCCGGATCGTTGGCCGGATAGTCGGCCGGCTCCATCGGGGTCTCCAGCAGCACCTCGTGGCCGTGGGCGCGGGCCAGGTCGATCCAGCCTTGCAGGCCGTCGGCATAGGGCGCGAAGGACAGGGTGATCTCGCCCGGCAGGGTCTCGATCGCCGCGCGGGTGGTCTGGGCGTTGAGGCCGAGGCCGCCGATGACCACCGACACCTTGGGGCGGCCATTGGGCGTGAACGGGCGGGCATAGGCCTCGACGGCCGTCCGGCCGTCGGCGGCGATGATCGGCAGCGGGCCGCCGCCGGGGCCGGGGGCGCTCAGGCCGGCGATCGGAGCCTGGGCCAGGCCCGGACCTTGCTGGATCGGCGGCGGGGCCTGCAGGCCGTCCATCGGTGGTGTCTCGCCTCCGAGGCCCCCGGTCGACGGGGCGAACGGATGGCTCGACAGGTCCAGTTGGCCCGGGACCAGGCCGGCCTCGTGCGCGCTCTCGGCGCCCAGCGCCTCGCGCCAGCCGTCGGGTATGTTCTTGGTGGCGCCGATCTTGGTCAGCGGCAGGCGAATCACCGGCGAGCCGGCGTGCGGGTCGCTGGTGATCAGGACTAGCGTCGCCAGCGAGGCCAGGAACAGGCAGGCCGCGCCGCTGGCGCTGATATAGGGATTGGCCACCGCCGCCATCAGCTTGGCGCGCAGCTCGCCCGACCCGCCCGAAGCGGGCGCGGCGGCGGCGTAGGCGGGCTTGCGCGAGAAGGTGACGGCCATGACCGTGAGGCTAGCGGATCAGGGCCGAACATATGGTTAACAAGACGTGTCGCGCGCCGCTTGGCGGTGCGGCGCGGCGACGCGGTCAGCTCTGCTCGCGCACGGCCTGGGCCAGGCGAAGGATCGCCTCGTCGATCCGCGTGGCCTCGACCTGGCCGAAGCCCAGGACCAGGCCCGGCGGCGGCGCGGCCTCGGCGGCATAGACGTCCAGGCTATCGACCGCCACGCCCAGCGCCGAGGCCCGCTGGACCACGCCGCGGGCGTCGATCGGCGGCCGCAGCAGGGTCGTGACGTGCAGGCCGGCGGAGGCCGGGATCGGCTCCAGCAGGTCTTCGGCGTGCGCGGCCAGGGCGGTCAGCAGCGCGGCCCGGCGCTCGGCGTAGATCCGCCGCATCTTGCGCACGTGGCGGGCCAGGTGACCCTCGGCGATGAAGGCGGCGAGGGTGGCGTGTTCGATGGCCGGGCCATGCCAGTCGCTGCGCTCGCGGGCGGCCAGCAGGGCGGCGCGGGCCCGCGCCGGCGCGACGACGAAGCCGATGCGCAGGGCCGGCAGCAAGCTCTGGGAGAAGGTGCCGACATAGACAACCCGGCCGTCACGGTCCTGGGCGCGCAGGGTCGACTGAGGCGGCCCCTCGAAGCGGAACTCGCCGCCATAGTCGTCCTCGACGATCAGGGCCTGGTTGCGCGCGGCATAGGCCAGCAGCGCCTCGCGCCGAGCCGGCGAGAGCGGGGCGCCCAGCGGGTACTGCTGCGAGGGGGTGACGCAGACCAGGGCCGCGCCTTCCGGCAGGGCCTCGACGACCAGGCCCTCGCGGTCGACCGGGACGGCGACCACCTTGGCCCCGGCGGCGGCGAAGGCCTCGCGGGCGGCGGGGTAGCCGGGATCCTCGACCACCACCGTCCGGCCGGGCGCGACCAAGGTGCGGGCGACCAGGTCGAAGGCCTGCTGGGCCCCGACCGTGACGACGATGTCCTCGGGCGGGCAAGCCAGGGCGCGGGCGAACGACAGGTGGCCGGCTATGGCCTCGCGCAGGGCCGGATGGCCGGCGGGCTCGCGATAGTTCGTGGTCGCGCGGCTGAAGCGGCGGAGGGCGCGGCCGGTCAGCCGCCCCCAGATGTCGAACGGAAAGCTGGCGGTGTCCGGCCGGCCGGGCCGCAGGTTGAACAGCGCTTCCGTCCGTGGGCTGGCGCAGGGTTCCAAGGGCGGCTTTGGCGTCGCCCCGGCCACGAAGGTCCCCGCGCCGGGCCGCGAGACGATGTGGCCTTCGCTCAGCAGCAGGTCGTAGACCGCCATGGCGGTGTTGCGCGACAGGCCCAGCTGCTCGGCCAGGGCCCGGCTGGCGGGCAGCTGGACGCCGGCGGCCAGACGGCCGTCCAGGATCGCCGCCTTCAACTGGGCGTGCAGCCGCTGGCGCACGTCGCGCGATCCGGCGGGCGGCAGTTGCAGCGCGAGTTCCAGCACGACGCTCATCGCCGCCTTTGTGCGCGCCGGCGCGAGCCAGCTCAAGTCGCGCGCCAATGGCGCCCCGAGGTTCCCCGGGATTGGACCTCGTCCGCCTGGCGCGGCGGCCTCAGAACCATGACGGCAAGAGGAGGGACCTCATGAAGCGATCGATCATCCTGGGCCTGCTGGCCGCCGTGGCGCTGGCCGCGCCGGCCTGGGCCGACCAGGACAACGTCAAGCCCAAGGCGGGCCAGGACCTTTCCGGCCTGCACGCCTTCGATCTGCGGGTCGGCAAGTGGACCGCCACGCACCGCCGCCTGAAGGAGCGCCTGGTGGGCGACACCCGCTGGGAAACGTTCACCGGCGAGCAGATCTGGTGGAAGACGCTGAACGGTCAGGGCAACGCCGACGACAATCTGCTGCGCCTGCCCGACGGCGACTACTGGGGCTTCACCACGCGCGCCTATGACCCGACGACCGGCGAGTGGGCGATCTGGTGGCTGGACGCCCGCAGGCCCGGCGTGATCGACGTCCCGGTCAAGGGCAAGTTCGTCAACGGGGTCGGGACCTTCTACGCCGACGACACCCTGCGCGGAAAGCCGATCAAGATGCGGTTCACCTGGTCGGGCATCACCGCGACCACGG